>JAEZYO010001035.1 GCA_023419055.1 Pseudomonadota bacterium
ATCTGATGAGCGACCGCCTTACCGGGATCCGGGCGGCGAACGGCTCGCGCTTCGACGGCCTCGTTGAGGCGGAGGTTCGTGCTGAGTTCGTCGATGGTAACGCGATCATCGGGCTTGCCGGCCGGAGTCAACGTCGCGGCGGGCTCGAGGCCGCGCGAGCTGCAGGCGAGCACGCCGAAGGTGACGGCGGCGAGCAGGAGAGCGACCGAGCGTTCTGTAGAGGAGGGCACCTGAGTCCCGGGAACGGCAAGAGTCATTCGAAAACCGGAGGAGCGGGCTAGACACTACGCGGGCCGGGGAAGGCTTTCCAGGCCCCAGCGAGGTTCACGCCTCAGGCTCATCGCAGAGCTCTGCTCGAGCTGCCGGCCGTTCCGCTACGCTCGGAACTCAAGGACGCACGGGTGCTCATGCTGCCGGTCGGCACCGAATCCAGCAGAAAACACGCTCCGCCAACGTTCAGGCGCCCATGAGCGAAGTTCTAAATTCTTCTTCCCGGGTGCGCCAAAAGCCAAGAGCCGACAGGTTCTTGGCTTTTCGGTTTTCTGGGGGTGGAGGCCGCGCAGGAGGACCCTGCTCATGGCTTACAAAGCAGCGGGTCGACCATGCGAGCTTCATGAAGCTCACCCAGGGCGATGACTTCACCGCTCTGAAAGCCGCAGCAGCTCGTCGAGTCGTCACCAAGGCATTCGAAAGCGCTCGGCTTCTTGCTGCTGGACAGGCGGATCCCATGGGCCTGAACCGTCGCGTCCGCATCCGCCGCGAGGATGAGCTCACCGCTGCTGTTGTTGCAGCAAGTGCCTTCTGAACAGAGCAGCAAGGTGGTGGTGACACCGCTGGCTTCCAAGAAACCCCTCACGAACACTTTCTTGGGGCCGTTCGAGCTCGCCGCCTGCACCGCCTCCACCACGCTAAGGGCATCGATCGGCGCGGGGCAAGGTGCGATGGGTATCGCTTTGAAGGGACAGCCTACTTGGGCGAGGCAGCGTGGTGAAACGCTTTCAATGGGGCGCACAGTCGACTGCTCCGCGCGCGTCCACCGTTCGAGCAGCAGAGCTGGGTCTCGAGGATCGCTGTTCGGAACCGAATCCCCGCAGCGCCGGCTGGCGCAGCTGCCGATCAGAAGGCAGCTCGCGAACAGTAGCCCTCGGCAGTGACGGCGCCCAGTGATCGCGGCGTGCACGGTGGTGGCTCCTCGGTCAGCGCTTGGGCGTGGTGCCCCGAAGCGCTGCTAGCGCCTCTTCGAGGGCCGGGAGCTGCGCTTGATCGCGGGGGCGACCGGTCGCGCGCTTGCTCGCGATAATGCGCTCGAGGGGAAGGACGCGAACCGGGACGCCGTCGATCGTCATCTGAAGCGCATTCTGGTGCTCTGCGTCGAACGCTCCGAGCCCATGCATGTGAACGACGACGTCGAAGCGATCGCCGAGTGCATCACCACCAATCGCGGGAGGCATCATGCCGAAGGAGCCTGACACCCAGATCCCTCCGGCAGCGGTCACCGCCTCGGCGAGAGCGGCATCGGTGGTGCTCGCGAACCAGAGGTCAATGTCCTGCGTGGCCGTGTTCGCGCCCTGGAGCAAGGCTGCGCTCGCATCGACGATGATGAAGCGCACTTCGCGAGCGTTGAGCTCGAGCAGGAGCCGACGCTCTGCTTCAGTCAGCGCGGAGTCGGCCACGCGAGAGCCCTTTTCGAAGTCGGTCCTCCGGAGTCCGTTCGAGGTTGCAGAGGACGTGGTACACGCCCGACACATCGAGCTCCGGCCGTTCGGCAACGATCTTTCGCGCCTCCGCCCAGAGGCGCTCGTGCCGCTCCTTCCAAGCGCGGGCAGCGTCGCTCTCGACGGTCATCGGCAGGGACTATACCGCCGGCCGTTCCGCTACGCTCGGAACTCGGCTGCGACGTACTGCTGACCCTGCTAGCCGACAGCGAATCCAGCAGAAAAGATGCGACGCCGTCGTTCATGGGGCAGCGACCGCAGTTCTAAATTCTTCTTCCCTGGTCCGCCAAGAAAGAAAAAGCCGACGCGAGTCGGCTTTTTCTTTCGGGTGGAAGTGCGAGAGCGGGGCTAGACTTTGAGGAGTCGCACGGCGGGGAAATAGGAACGCAGTCGTTCCAGATCGTCAAAGTCAGCCGTCAAGACGCGGTCGCCGCGTCGAGCAGCCGACGCCATGACGATCGCGTCGACGACCGTCGACCCTCTCACCGCTGCCATGGCTTCGCCGGCTAGCCGCGCGAGATCGAGGAGCAACGGTTCGATGACACAGGCGTCGAGCAGTCTCGAGATTCGCGCCGAGCGCGCGCCCCCTCGCCAAGCCTCCGCGACCACCGGGGTCGGCACGGTCAGCTCGAGACCGATCAGCTGCGCGTGCTTCAAGTGTGTGAGCGTTCGCCGATCGGAACGTTCGAAGCCAAGGAGCGCACCCGTGTCGAGAGTCAGTCCCGCCATTCCGCTTGAATCGCGGCGATCTCGCGCGCGGAGATGGCCCCCTTCTCGGCCTCGTATTCCGACACCAGCTTTTCCAGGCGCCGGCGGCGCAGTTCCCGAGCGAGGGCCTCCGTCACTTCCGCGCTCAGCGTGCGACCTGCACGCTTGGCCTCGGCCTCCATCGCCCGGAGGACGCCCTCGTCCACGGTGATCGAGACCTTTTTGGCGCGCCCACGTGGGGGGGCGACCGGCGCTTCCTTGACCGCCGTGCGACGGCCCTGCCGAGCCACCTTACTCATGTCGTTATCCTACCAAGGGTAGGATACATTTCAAGGCGTAACTTCGGAGCTCCGCTGCGCTCGGGACTCGGCGAGACGGCGCCATCCGGGGACCGCTCCCGACACGAGCGCGTTAGAAACACGCTGGCTCTGAAGTTTGTCCGCCTCGAGCGCCGTTCTAAATTCTTCTGGCCGGGTGCGCCAAAAGCCAAGAGCCAAGAGGTTGGCTTGCAGAGCAGCGGGTCGACCATCCGAGCCTCATGAAGCTCACCCAGGGCGATGACTTCACCGCTCTGAAAGCCGCACCAGCTCGTCGAGTCATCACCAAGGCATTGGCATTCGAAAGCGCTCGGCTTCCCGCTGCTGGACAGGCGGATCCCATGGGTCTGAACCGTCGCGTCCACATCCGCGGCGAGGATGAGCTCACCGCTGCTCTTGTTGCAGCAAGTGCCTTCTCGACAGAGCATCACGGTGGTGGTGACACCGCTGGCGTCCAAGAGACCCCTCACGAACACTTTCTTGGGGCCGTCCAAGCTCGCCGCCTGCAGCGCCTCGTTCACGCTGAGGGCGTCGATCGGCGCGGGGCAAGGCGCTATGGGTAGCGCTTTTGAAGGGACAGCCTACTTGGGCGAGGTCAGCGTGGTGAGACGCTTTCGACGGGGCGCACGGTCGACTGCTCCGCGCGCGTCCAGCCCCCGAGCAGCAGAGCTGGGTCTCGAGGGTCGCTGATCGGAACCGAATCCCGGCAGCGCCGGCTGGCGCAGCTGCCGATCAAGTCGGCCTTCTTGCTTTGGGATGGGTGTGGAGCGCGTCTGTCTTTCGAGCCTTGAGAGCCGCGCACCAGCGGCTGGTCGCGAAGCACGCCCGGTCCGCGCGCTGTGGGTCGACGTCTTGGCGAACGACCCGGATGCGCCTCCGGAAGAACCGCCCTCTGACCGGGAGGTCTTTTCGTCCCTTCGCGCCCGCGTTACCCGGAAGCCGAAATGAGTGCGTCGCGAACCTGGTTCGAAAGCGCAGCCGCGGAACTTACCGCGGCTCATCACGACGTCCTGGCGCTGCTCGCGCTCGGTGGCCCGACGAACATCAGCAACCTCACATCGCTCTCGAACGCGGCAGGGCTCCGAGAGACACCGACGCGCAAGCTCAGTACCACGACCCTACGGCCGCAGGTGGACGCGCTGATCCGAGCAGGGCTAGCGCGGGTCGAGTCGGAGCGCTTCGTCGTCGAGCCGCGGGCCAAGCACTGGTCTCTCAGGCACGCGAAAGCCCGAGGGCGCTTGAGCCACCTCTCGATGGCCGTCAGCGCGGAGCGCTACAGCTCTCGGTTCTACCCTGGCGAGGTGCTCCTCGCGGAGAAGGCGCTCTTCGAGCTCGACGCGGCGCTCGCGAGCGGCGGCGTCGACCTCGATGACGCGCTCGATCGGGCGCTCGGCGCGACGAAGGCGCTCGGCGATCCGGAGACGGTCGTGGCGATTCACTCGGCGTTTCCCGCCCTCGTGCTCTCTTTCGACCGCGACTGGCTCACGAGCGTGCCGGAGGCTCCCCGCGTGCGCCTGCTCGAGCTCGCCTTGCGCCTCGCCGAGGTGACGGGGAAGCCGATCGGCGAGCTCTACCCCTACCTGCTGGCGCGTCCGGCGCTCTACTCGGCACGTCCGGAGCTCTGCTCGGCGCTGTTCTCGCTGTCGCTCTTCGGCGGAGATTCGGAGGGCAGCGCCGAGATCCTGCGCCGTGTCGAAGGCGACCGAGCCGCGGTCCTTCGAGCCGCGCTCGCGACGGCGCAGGGAAGGTTCGCGGAGCCGGTCGAGTTCAAGCCCGCCAAGAGACAAGACCCCGTCGGCGCGGCGCGCCTGCTCCAGGCGCTGCTGCTGCTCGGCCGGGGAGGCGTGGCTGACCTCGCCGCCGCGAAGAGCATCGCGACGCTGGGCGCGCGCAAGAGCGCGCCGTTTCGTCGCTCTGCCTCCTGGTTGAAGGAGATGGTGGAGTTCGCCGGCGGACAGAAGGGCCCGGTCAAGTCCGCGTTCGAGTCTCGCACGGAGACGGATTGCCTCGAGGCGCTCTTCCGCGGCACCTTCGCGATCTGGACGGACTCGCCCTATGGCGGCGAGCTCGCCGCCAATCAGTGCGCCGAGTACGCGAAGTTCTTCGGCGCAGTGGGACAGAAATGGCTCGCCGATCAGTATCTAGCCTGCTCCGAGCAGCTCGAGAGGCGCTCGCCTCGAACGCCCGGCGAACGAGCGCGCCTGGAACAAGCGGAGCCTCGCAACTCCGAAGGCGCGGCGCCAAGCAGTGCGAGAGCGAGGGCGCTCTTCGAGCTGCGAACAGCCAAGGCTCGCTGGGAGCTCTCGCTCGAGGCGCTGGAGCGCGTCGCGACCAGCGTGACCAGCGCGAGCCTCGACGCAGCCCCGACCGCCGAGGAGCGCATCCTCTGGCGCGTGACTCCTTGGGGCTTCGGGATCGAGCCCTACCTCCAGACGCGCAAGGGCAACGGCTTCACGCGCGGGCGCAAGGTCGCCGTCAAGCACCTCCTGCCCGGTGAGGCCCAGCTCGAGCGCTTGCCGCCCGAGGATCGGGCCGTGGCGGCGTACGCTCGGGAGCGCCGCGTCATCGAGTTCGGCTATCCGCGAGTGTTCCACGAGTTCGAGCCCGCGGCGTTCCTGGCCCTGGTGGGGCACCCCCGGGTCGAACACGCCGGCAGCGAGCGACCCGTCGAGGTGACGCGCGGCACGGTCCAGATCGCGGCCCAGGCCGTGGGGGACTCGCTCGTGGTGAAGCTCGATCCGCCCGACCTGAAGCGGGCGCTCGAGGTCAGGGAGGAGGGCGCGCGCCTCGTCGTGTACTCCGTCGACGAGCAGGCGGCGCCGCTCTTGCCGCTGCTAGGCCCGGGACTCACCGTGCCGCTCTCGGCTCGTGAGCGATTGCTCGCGTCGCTCGGCCGCCTCGCGCACGTCCTGCCGGTTCAGACTTCGGAGACCACCGAAGCGAACCACGTACCGCCGGACCCCCGCGTCTGGCTGCGCGTCGTCCCGCGCGGCCAAGGTCTCCTCGTCACTGCGTCCGCCCGACCGCTCGGCGCTGCCGGGCCGACCCTGGTGCTCGGCGTCGGGGCGCGCCGTCTACTCGGACGCCGGGACGACGAGTCCGTGCAGACCGAGCGCGACCTCGACCAGGAGCGCCGAGAGCTCGGCGAGCTCCTCGACCTCTGCCCGATGCTGGCAGGGCTGGAGCACAGCGAGCCAGTGACGCTCGAGGACGCAGAGTCGTGCCTCGAGCTGCTCTCGGTGCTCCAGCGCCCGGACTGCCGCGCCGCGGTCGAGTGGCCCGAAGGAAAACCGCTCCGGCTCCGCGCACGCGTGGGCCGCGGTGCGCTCCGCGCACGCGTCGAGCGAGATGCCTCGCGTTTCTTCGCCGCCGGCACGTTGATGGTCGACGGTGAGGCGAGCATCGAGCTCAGTGAGCTGGTCGCTCTGGTCTCGGAGAGCCCGGGCAGGTTCGTGCGCCTCTCGAGCGGCGACTTCATCGAGCTCGAGCGGGACCTCCGCGAGGCGCTCGAGCTCTTGAACGTAGTATCCATCGAGGGCGCGGGCCGGCGCCGTGGTGTCGCGCTCTCCCCGAGCGCGTTTGCGGTGATCGACAAGCTGTCGGACGAAGGGTCGGGGTTCGAGCTCGACGCCGAAGTGGCCGACTATCGCGCTCGGCTCGAGCGCGCCTTTTCCTCGGGTCCAGCGCTGCCCTCAGGCTTGGAGGCAGAGCTCCGCGACTACCAGCTCGAAGGCTTCCGGTGGCTGGCCCGCCTCTCCGACGCGGAGCTCTCGGGTTGTCTAGCCGACGACATGGGCCTCGGTAAGACGCTTCAAGCCGTCGCGCTGCTGCTCTATCGCAGCGAGCAAGGACCCGCGCTCGTCGTCGCGCCCACGTCGGTCTGCGACAACTGGCACCGAGAGATCGCGCGCTTCGCGCCCTCTCTCGAGGTTCGCTGGTTTCTGGGTCCGGATCGCGAAAGCGAGCTCCTGAACCTGGGCGCGCGAAGCGTCGTGATCACGACCTACGCGCTGCTCCAGCAGGACGTGGAGCGCCTTCGAGCGCAGACCTTCGCCACCGCCGTCCTGGACGAGGCGCAGCTCATCAAGAACGCCGAATCTCAACGCGCCAAGGCCGCGTGCGCCCTCGACGCCAAGGTGCGCTTCGCGCTCACCGGCACTCCGGTCGAGAACCACGTCGGCGACCTCTACAGCATCTTCCGCTTTCTCTTGCCCGATCTCGTGGGCACCTGGGCCGCCTTCAGCCGGCGATTCGGCTCCTCGCGGAACGGCGAAGCCGGCGCTCAGGCTCGTCGTTCACTCAAGCGCTTGCTCAAGCCTTACCTGTTGCGCCGCACCAAGGCTCAGGTGCTCGACGAGCTGCCCCCGCTGACCGAGATCGAGCACCGCGTGACCCTGGGCCGCACGGAGGCGGCTCTCTACGAAGGCCTGCGGCAGAAGGCGCTCTCCGCGCTCGAGCAAGGTCGGGCAGACCCGAAGGCGCGCCTGCGCGTGCTGGCAGAGATCACACGCTTGCGTCGCCTCTGCTGCCACCCGCGGCTCGTCGCCCCGGCCGCGCCCGACGAGAGCGCTAAGCTCGACGCGCTGATGGCGCTCCTCGACGAGCTCCGCCAAGGTCGCCACCGCGCGCTCGTCTTCAGCCAGTTCGTGGACGTCCTCACGCTCGTGCGAGCGCGCCTCGACGAACGAGCCGTCCCCTACCAGTACCTCGACGGCGCCACGCCGACCAAAGCGCGGAGCGCCGCCGTGGACGGCTTCCAGTCCGGTCACGGCGACGTCTTCCTCATCAGCCTGAAGGCGGGGGGCTTCGGGCTCAACCTCACGGCGGCCGACTACGTGATCCACGTCGATCCCTGGTGGAACCCCGCCGTCGAAGCGCAAGCCTCCGATCGCGCCCACCGCATCGGCCAGACACGCCCCGTCACCGTCTATCGCCTGATCGCCGAGGGCACCGTCGAGGAACGCATCGTCGATCTGCACCGCAAGAAACAGGAACTGGCGGACTCACTGCTCGACGAGAGCGCCGACGCCGCCACTCTGGGTCCGGAGGAACTGCGAGCGTTGCTGGAGACCTAGGAAGGCATGGTTCGAACGGCCTCTCCTCGCTCGAGGTGCACGACGAAGAGCAGGCGAGCCCGCCGAGACCATTGCCACGCTCGGAATCTAGCTGCTTTCGGCCCGGCGAGGGCGGGGTCCCGTTCCAGCACCCTCGGAACGCGCAGTCCCGACCGCCCGTTGGTCTCTTCGGCGCCGTCGTTCCCGCAGAAAGCACGCTGAAATGCACCGCCTCAGCCGGCGACCGCAGTTCTAAATTCTTCTTCCCGGGTGCGCCAGAAGCCGAGAGCCAACAGGTTCTTGGCTTTTCGGTTTTCTGGGGTGGAAGGGAGCCGGGGCTAGGAGCGCTACTTCTCTCGCTCACCTTCTGAAGTGGGCGGCGAAGCTATCGTCGATAGGTGCGACAGAGTGGTGCCCTCCGTCGAGGAGCCACTTGCCCCGGGGGGCCCGAGTTCGGTCCCGCGGTTGATCACGTCGATGTAGCCGGAGTAAGCGAAAACTCGATTCTTCTTCAAGCCGGTGAGCTCGCCGACGATACCCTTCTTCTGAAACGTGGCGAGGGTCGACAGCGCCGTGGGAAGGGTCACCCCGCTCTCCTCGGCGACGCGCTTGGCCGTCGTTACGGGACGCTTGGCGAGCGCATCGAGCACGCGGAGTGCCGAGCTCGCCGACGTCTTCAGCTCGGCTCGAACGCGCACTCGATCGGCCTCTACGAGCGCGATAAGCTTCGTTGCCGTGTCAACGGCTTGGATGGAAACCTCGAGAACGCCTCGCATGAAGAACCGGAGCCACTGCTCCCAGTCGCCCTCAAAGCGAACACGCTGCAGGCTCTCATAGTACGCTGCGCGGTGTTGTTTGAAGTAGAGGCTGAGGTAGAGGAGCGGCTCCATGATCGCTTGCTCCGCTTGCAAGATCAGCGTGACGAGCAAGCGCCCCAAACGTCCGTTGCCGTCGAAGAAGGGGTGAATCGTTTCGAACTGCGCGTGAGCAAGCGCCGCTTTGACCAAGGTGGGCGCCTTCGACTCATTGACGTAGCGAGTCAGCGACTCGAGCAAGCCGGCAATGAGCTCGGCGGGCGGAGGCACGAACTCGGCATCGAAAGGCGATGCACCGCCGACCCAATTCTGTTCGTTGCGGAGTCGCCCCGGCGTCAGGTGAGCTCCCCTGCCGCTCTTCGTCAGTGTCCAGTGGACGCTACAGATCAATTCAGCGTCGATCGGCCTCCCACGCGACAGGGCAAGCAGGCCGACTTCCATCGCCGCGATGTAGTCGGATACCTCCTCGACCCCGTCCAAGGGAACGCCGGCGATCGCGCCACTCTCGAACCGCAAGAGGTCCGAGAGCGATGACTGCGTTCCTTCAATCTGCGCCGAGAGGACTGCCTCCTTGCGAACATAGAAGTACGTGAAGAGCTTCGCCTCCGGGAGCGTAGAGCGAATCCCCTCTAGCCGCCCAATCGCTTGATTGGCGCGCGCAACGAGGCTCTCGTCCTCGGGCGTCAGCGCGAGCTTGGGCGACGGAGGAAGCTCGCGTGGAACGAACGCCCGAATCGAAGCGCCCCGATAGAGGGCCTCGGCCAGATGGCCGCTGCGATCGCTCCTGAGGTCGCGCATAGCTCGGCGAGTTTAACTACCGAATCTTCGAAGTAAAATATCGACCTCGATTTTAACTACTGATCCTCGCTCCCGACTCGATCCAGCTTCCTTGGAATCGCCGACTGCGAGGTCCGCGGCGCCCAGGCATAGGAAAAATAGCTATCATTTCTGGCACTTAGCCGCATGACGCGACCCGAAGCGCCGTTCTAAATTCTTCTTCCCGGGTGCGCCAAAAGCCAAGAGCCAACGGGTTCTTGGCTTTTCGGTTTTTAGGGGGTGGAGGTGCGAGAGCCGGGGCTAGCCGCGCTGCTTCTCGTCGAGCGTCGCTCGGAGGATGATCAGCATCGCTTTGTCCTTGGCTCGGCCGAGCAGCTCTTTCACGCGGATGAGCCGAGCCAGAGTGAGCACCCGAACCCGAAGGTCGCCTACGTCGAGCCACTCGCTGTCCGCGACGAGCTCCTCGAAGCCGGTGTTCTCCTCAATCGTGCCGAGCAGATCGAGGGGACCACGGTTCGTTTCGAGCAACTCGTGACCAGCGCTTACGAGGTGAGATCCGTTGGGGCGCAGCCTTCGCGAGTCGTCGCGAAGACGGCGTCGAGCTTCGAGAGCGCTGAGAGCACACGTCGTACGTTCTCCGCTGATCGGTCGTAGACAACGTCCAAGTCGAAGGTGTTGACCGGCGCCCCCTGAAGAACAGCAGCCATACCCCCAACGATCACGAACTCGACGTCGTGCTGGACCAGGATCCGGATGATGTCAGCGATCGCCATCGGCCGGGCGGCGCACCGCCTTCACCATGTCGATGACACCCTGGACATGAGCGAGGCGCTCGGCGGGTGAGAGTCGAAGCATCCAGCGAATGAGCGAGCGATCCACACCGTCCTCATCGTAGGCGCTCGATACCCGCTCGGATTCATGGTCCGCGAGGTGTCGGTTCGTGCTCGCTGGGAAGTCGCTCGGCACGGAGGAATCATAGCGCTCTGGCCGCGGATGCCGAAGCCCAAGGTGAAGGCGGGCAACCTCCAACCGTTCATGAGCCCGCGGCTGCAGTTCTAAAATTCTCCTGCCCGGGTGCGCCAAAAGCCAAGAGCCAACAGGTTCTTCGTGTCACATCGCGTCGTGCGTTGGCTTCCAGGTCTTGTCCGGATCGTAGCGGTCCATGGCGGCCACGATGGCCGGCGTGTTAGGGCCGAGGTCCTTCTGGTAGACGATGCCGTCGTAGCTGACGATGAACGTTTTCACGCCGGTGACGCGGTACTCAGCGGGCCAGGCCACCAGCGCAAAGCCGCCGATCATCGCGCCGTCGATGAAGTAGTCGAGCTGACCCAAGCGCGCCGAAGGTCCCTGACCCTCGAGGACTTTGAAGTAGTAGCCGTGGAACGGCTTTCGTTCCGCGTACCCCTGCTCGATGGCCCGCGCGACAGAGGACCCCACGGGCCCGCCCCACGTCCCGTCGGGGTTACGCCAGGCGAGCCCGTCGTGTTTGCCCTCCGTGCTGATGATTCGTTGGGCGTACTGATTCACCGCGGCCCCGTCGTGAATCTCGGATGCGTACTCGCGCTGCGCCTCGACGTAGCCGCGACAGATGCTGATGACGTCGAGCTCGTTGGCTCCGATGCGGCGCCGCAGCATTTCGTCGCGGCCCGCTGCGGAGTCGAAGTACCAGTTGCCCTCCACTGACACGATGGGGATCGGCAGTGGCCACTCGTCGCTACCGACGACCAGGGTCGCGCGAGCAGGGTCCCCTGGGTCGACTTCGACCGCGTTCTTCTCTCGCGCCTTCGCGACGAACGCAGCCGCTCGACTTCGGTCCTGGACCGGATCGTCGGAAGCCACCAGGTCCTCGGCGTCGGGGCCGAGGATCGCGAGCAGGGCGGGCACGTCGTAAACGGAAGCCGCTTTGATCAGCGCCTGGGCTGCGTCTTGGGGCGTCGAGAACGCCTTCTGCTCGCCGAACGCGTGCGGCTCCGGCGATTTCGCGGGTTGGCTCGTGCAGGCGATCGAAAGTGCGATCGCGCAGAGCACATGAATGATCTTCTTCATGGCGTATCACCTCCGTCCGCCGCCGCCGCGTCCGCCACCGCGAGGCCCGCCGCGTCCGCCACCGCCACCGCGAGGCCCGCCGCCACCGCGAGGCCCCATGCTGGCGCTGCCGCGAGCGCTGCTGCTCCGCGCGCTGCTCCCACTGTAGCCGCCTTGCTTTCCGCCGTTGAACGCCTGCCCGCGCGTCTCGAGGCCGCTGCCCGCGCTGGGCGCCGCTCTGCGGTCGCCGATGCGATTGGCGCTCGTCGAAAGTCCTCTGTCGCCGCCACGCGCGTAGTCTGCCCGCTGTCGATTCGGCGCATCCATCCGCCCGCCGCCGACGTCCTGACGACCTCTGTTGTCGCTCCGTCGTCCTGGCGAGGCGTTGCGTCCTCCGAATCGATCCGCGGTTGCTCGATCTCGGTACGGCGCACCGCCGCGGTGCCGAGGATTGTGCTCCCACCGACCTGACGTCCCGCCGCGCCCGGCGGTCCGCACCGATGAACTGTTGCGCACGAACGTGTTGTTGCGATTGACGTTGACGTAGGTGTCGTGCCCGCCGCCCCATCCGCAGCCATAGCCCCAGCCTCCGCCGAATGCGGCGCCCATCGCGACACCGATCCCGAAGGAGATCATGGCCGTTCCGGCAACGTAGCCGGGCGGATAGGCGTAGTGGGGATAGGCGTAGTAGGCCGGAGCCGGGCCATACACGACGGTGGGGCTATAGGTCGGGACGTAGACGACCTGCGGATCTGCCTGTTGGATCACCACGACGGTCTGGTCGTCGACTTCCTTGGTCTCGACTTTCATCTGCTCGTTGGACTTCAGCGCGCCCTTGTCCTTCGCCTTCACTCGCATTCGCTGGACGGCCGCCATCACGTCCGCCTCCTGAGCCAGGAAGACGTTGCCGAGGTCCGTGGTCCACTTGATATTGCTCGCGAGAAGCTTCACGGCGTCCGGCACCGCGGCCAGCCCTTGAACGCTCGGGTCCCAGTCCATCTTCTTGACCGCTTCGACGAGCGCCTCGCCCTTCAGGTCCGCGTGCTGGCCGAGCCACTGCTGAAGCTCGACGAGCTCGAGTGGATAAGTGGAGGCCGCGAGCACCTGCGCGAGGAGCGGGTCCGGATACAGCGCAATGGGAGCGACGAGTGAGTCGATCTGTTCGTCCGGCACCTTTGCTGACGGTTGCGCGTCTGGCCGCTGCTCCGTTCCTGCGCCGCTCGCCTGCTGGGGCGCCGACGGGGAGGGAGCCGCGTCCTGCGCCAGCGTGGGCGTGATGGTACTCGGGACGAGCGCCAGCGAACACAGGACGGCGACCACTCGATTCCTTCGGATGCGGCCCGACATTTCATCGTAGGCCAAGCAAGCGGGGTGCCGTTGCCCCGTGCCGGAGCTTCGGAACCTCCAGCGAGCGAAAATCATTCGGGCGGTAGGAAGCTCGGACTCGGGCCGTCACGGCGCGCTAGCGGTTAGGCGTCGCGAATCGCCCCGTGTCACGGACAGTCCAT
>JAEZYO010001048.1 GCA_023419055.1 Pseudomonadota bacterium
CAAAACTTCCTGGAGCTTCCGAGCACCTGGCGCAGCCTGGCCGTCTTCCGTCGAGTAGACGGCCAGGTCATCGTGCTTCACGTACACGCTGCTTACTTGGTTTCCGCCCACCAAGAGAGCGACGGAGAGGCCCCCATCGAAATGATCCGGAATCGCGTAACGCCACCAGTAGCCGGTGGGCCAGGGCCGCACCTTGCCTAGGGGCTCGATGTATGCTTGCCCACTGGGTTCGATGCGAAGCGGGTATCCGATGAGGGACACCACCTCTCCCGTCGACATACCGCGCGTGATCGAGAGCAGCCCCCTACGGGTAAGGTGAGGAGCGACCTCGGGTGACCTGAAAAAGGGTCCGAATAGCGCCGCTGCCGCGCCGCCGATCAACATGCCTGCGAAAACCGAGAGCGCTGGCTTCACGTTCACTCCGGCAGGATAGCACCCGCAAGCGGATGAGATTGCGGCTCGCTCGGAAGCGTGGTGACTTCGGCCAGCATGGTTTCGGCGAGCATGGTGAGGTATTCGACGAGTGTTCTGGTCGCGTGGTGGTCGCTCGCGTGCACGGCGACCACTCCGCCGACATCGACTCCAGTCATCGCGGTCAGCAAGCCGAGCAAAGCGTCAGCGGCCGAGAGCACCGAGAAGGATGGGGTCCGACTCTGCGGCTACTCCATCGGCGTCAATGACCAGCTGTTCTGCGTCAAGAAGATCACCGCCGAACAGCAACGGCATCGCAGCTGGTCTCAGCGCCTGACCTATCGCGACGGCCGCGTCGTCACGACCGAGGCGATCAATGGCCGAGGGCACCCTTACAGCGACGGCAAGGACGAGTCCTGCAGCGTGCGCGAAAACACGTACGAGAACGGCAAGCCGACCGGCGGATGGTGCAAGGACATCCGCGGGATCCTCCGTCGCCATTTCGAGATCTCACCGGACGGCTCGACTTATCACCACCTCGACGCGTGGAAGCGCCCGGTGGCGAGCGCCGGGACGCGCTGGGTCAGCCTGCGACGAGAGTTCGACTCCACTGGCCGCATCGTCAGTCATACCTACTTGGATCGAAAGGGCCGAGCGGTGCCCAACAAGGACGGCGTGTGCCGCATCGATTTCGTCTACGACTCGAGCGGCGCGGTACTTCACGAGCGGTACTACGACGATCTCGGTCAGCCCATGCTCGACACCGACGGCGTCCATCACGTGTCTTCCGTCCCGAGCACGTGGGGTCATTCCACGGAAGACCGCTATTTCGACACCAATGACCAGCCGACCCCGAACCGTCACGGCTACCACGCGATGCGCTTCCGCTACAACGAGTTCGGCCAGAGCGTCGAGGCCTCGCGCTTTGGTCTAGCTGACGAACCGGTGATCGACACGCGGATCGGCGCGAGCATCTGGCGCACGAAGCGCAACGAGTTCGGAGAGAACGTCGAGAACTACTACTACGACGTCGACGGCGAGCCGATCATCAACACGTGGAACTACTTTTTCAACCGAGAGAGTTACGACTCCGCCGGACGCAGGACCGAGCGCAGCTTCTTCGATGTCGACGGCGAGCCCACCGGCGCGAAGGGTGGCAATCACGCCTGGCGCTGGAACTACGACGCCACCGGCTTGTTGCTCGGCAGTGACTATCTCGACGCCTCGGGACAGCCGATACTGGCGCCGTCCTACGCTGGGGAGCGCTTCACGCACGACGAGCGCTTCAACCTGCTCTCCTCACAGACCCTGGGTGTCGACGGCAAACCCGTGGCTGCCCGGAGCCGCTACGCGACGATCGTCCATCGATACGACCAGTTCGATCAACGGGTGCAGAGCGAGACCTTCGACGCCACGGGAGCTCTCGTCGATTCCCACGAGGGGTTCGCCAAGACGACGTCCCGATACGCCCCCGACGGGAGCTTGATCGAGCGCCGC
This sequence comes from Pseudomonadota bacterium, assembly GCA_023419055.1. The sequence continues at coordinate 1,909 of JAEZYO010001048.1, forward strand.
TACTTCGACGCCCGGGGCGGCGGGGTCGCTCGGGTTCGTCTGGCCGTGGTACGGATCGGCTTCACCGCAGACGCGAGAATCGCCGAGCTCCCCGAGGAAGTGCGGCGAAGCCTGGAGCGCCGTCATCGCGTCGCCGTGCGCACGCGCTCGGAGGCACGAGCCCGCGCGGAGCTCGCTCGTGAAGCGCTCTCACGCGGCCGCCCCGCCGAGGTCGTGATCGCGCACTTCGGAGATCGCGACAAATCCGGCTCGCCTCGCGCTTCTTCTTACGAGGTCGAGACCCTGCAGAAGCTGCCGGACCCGCTCCGCGAGGCATCCCTCCGCCTCGCCGAAAGCGAGGTCTCCGGCGTCCTGGAAGGGCGCGACGCGTTTTGGGTGTTGCGGCATGACCCGGACTTCTGACGGCGCCGACGATCCCTGGTACGCGACGTGCACCGAGTGAGAGCGGACCGAAAAAGAAGGAGGTCCTTGATGAAAGCTCTCGTCTACCAGGGTCCGTCACGCGTGACCGTCGAGGAAAAGCCGATGCCGCGCATCGAGCACCCCAACGACGCCATCCTGCGCGTCACACGAACCGCCATTTGCGGCTCCGATCTTCACCTCTACCACGGTCTCGTGCCCGACACGCGGGTTGGAGCCACCTTCGGCCACGAGTTCGCCGGAGTGGTGGAAGAGGTCGGTTCCGAAGTGCGCTTGCTCGCGCCGGGAGATCGCGTGGTCGTGCCGTTCAACGTCGCTTGCGGCACCTGCTTCTATTGTCAACGCGGGCTCACGAGCGCCTGTGACAACGCCAACTCGTCGAGCGACCTTCTGGGCGGGTGCTTCGGCTACTCGCACACGACGGGCGGATACGACGGCGGACAGGCCGAGTTCGTGCGAGTGCCGTACGCCGACGTCGGACCGCTCAAGATCCCGGACGACATGCACGAAGAGGACGTGCTGTTTCTGTCGGATATCTTGCCTACGGGCTACCAGGCGGCCGAGATGGGGAGCATCAAGCCCGGAGAGACGGTCTGCATCTTCGGCGCCGGCCCGGTCGGTCTGATGGCCATGCGTTCGGCGTGGTTGATGGGCGCGGGACGCGTGATCGCCGTCGATCGGCTGGAATACCGCCTCGCTCGGGCCCGAACCTTCGGCGACGCCGAGACGTTGAACTACGAGCTTAACGGAAACGCAGACGTCGTCGGCAAGCTGAAGGAGATGACCGACGGAGCCGGGCCGGATGTCTGCATCGACGCGGTCGGATGCGAGGCGCAAGGTTCGCGGCTCCAGGGGCTGCTCGGAGCCATGAAGCTCCAGGCAGGCAGCGCCACCGCGCTGACCTGGTCCATCCAGGCGGTCCGCCGGGGCGGCAACGTGGTGATCATCGGCGTCTACGGCCCGCCCTGGAACCTCGTGCCCATCGGCGAGGCAATGAACAAAGGTGTGACCATTCGCGCCGCCCAGTGCAACGTCCGGCGCTACATGCCACACCTGCTCAAGCTGATCCGCCAGGGGGTGCTGGATCCGAAGGCTGTCATCTCGCACCGCCTGCCTCTCACCGAGGCCGCGTACGCGTACCGTATTTTCGAAAAGAAGCAGGACGAATGCGTGAAATGCGTGCTCCTGCCGCAAGCAGCCTGACTCGAGGTCACCATGGAAACTCGACATCAGTACGGCCCAGTTTCGCATCCGGACGTCCGCGGCTGGGGCGTCGACGCCGACACTCGCGCTCGCCCTGGGGTGCCCGCCGAAATCGACCCGCCGAGGCCGAGCGGAACCCCGCACTACACGGAGCCGACTCAACAAGGCACTTCACCGCGACCGCTGATCGGACGAGGCCGCTCACTCACGAGGGTGTACGCCACCGACGTACCGCCGAGAGGCCTGAGCGGGGCGTTGCGGCGCCTTTCGTATCGCATCCCCGACTACCGAGCGCGACGCTGGCTGCTGCTCATGCTGGCCGATCGCGTCGATGCCCTCGAGCACGGCCGGAGAAGGGTCGCTCTGCTCGCCGCGCTCGCCGCGGGGGGGCTCGCCTTCGCCGGAGCGCGGGCGCTCCGCAGCCGCTGAAGCGTGAAAGTCAGCTCGCTTCCACGAGCGCCGCCGGCCGCGGCGGCGCGGGTGTGCGCACCCCCTGGAAG
>JAEZYO010001064.1 GCA_023419055.1 Pseudomonadota bacterium
GCGATACGGTCGGCTTCGGCGTCAGCTGCCGCTTGCGCGATGTGGCCGGCATCGAGATCGGTTTGAGCCTTGCGCGCAGCATCGCGGAGTCGGCCGAGCTCCGCGCGAGCCGCGTGGTTGGCTCCTAGCCCTTCCAGCAGCCTTTCGAGCTCGCTCGCAAGTTCACCGCACGGTTTGGGGCTGCACAGCGTCAGCAAGTACTTGCCGTCGACCTTGCGTACGACGTTGATGGAGTGGGTCTCCCCCGCCAGGGTCAGGGAATGTCGCGTCAGGACGGTAGCCTCAGCGGTCGCGGCGGCGCCGGCGGCCGGATCAGCAACCTGAGTGCGGGGAGCCTTCTCCGGCAACTCTGTTGCAGTGCCTGGACGAGCAGGCTCCGCGCCGGGTTTGGGTTGAGCGGCTCCACGCGGTGGTAGGGCTCGTGCGTCGTCGACGGCTTTCGGCAGTTGTTGCGAGCCCGATGCCGGAGCCGCTGCCTTGGCAGCGGCTTGGACTTCCTCTGCATCCTTGAGCACGTTGTCAGCTTGCGCGCTGATGGCGTCGATGACGGCTTGGTCCTCGGCGTCAAGCGAGTCCTTGACGGCGTTGGCAGCATTCTTCCACCGGCGGTACGCGTCGCGGAAGCCTATTACTAGGCGCGGCGCCTCGCTGAAGGCGCGCGCCAGTCCGAAGATGTTGACGGCGCTGTTGAGAGCGTCGACAGCGCGCAGGAACCGACGCCCATCGTCGCCGAACTGTTCGAGGATCCACCCCCGGTGCTCCTGGACGACAGAGGTCATCACGCCGAGCGCGAAAGCGATCCGATCAGCGAGCAGAACCGCACGAGCTGCGGTGGAAGCTCTGACCCCGAGGGAAGTCAGCCCTCGAACCGCGAGCGAGCCCTCAACGCTAGAGGCCGCCAGGGCTCCCGAGCCGAGCGTCGCCGCGATCGCCGTCACCTCGAGCATCTTCTTGAGGTGTTCGTGGTCGTTCTGGTTCGCGAGCTCCACCAAGCGGAGCGCGGGCATGTACTCCACCCGGCCACCAAAGTCGTAGAGCCTGACGCCAACGATCTCGTCGCTGGGTAGTTCAATTCCCCCCAGCGCCACCTCGGTAGGTAGGGTCCGGGCCTCGCGCCTGTACGTTCCCAGGGTCGTGGCAAACATGCTGACGTGCACCCTATCGTTGCCGATCAAGCGAGTCTGGATCGAGGCTGGATCGGTGACCGTGAGCCCGGGCAAGCGGAATGGGAAGATCTTGACGCCTCCCGTCGCGACCTTTTCAGCGAATTCAGCCGGGGTCGTGCGTACAGGCTTGGCGGCCAAGATGCGGTCGGCTTGAGCCTTCTCGTCGTCGGCGACGCTGCCCGACGTGAGCTCATCGAACATTCGATCCAGGAGCGCCCGACCGCGTTCGCTACCGGCCATCTCGGTGAGCAGGATGTCGGGTAGAATCAACATGAGCTCGAGCGAGACATCGTCTCGATCAGTGCTGCCGAGCTCGTCGAGCACTTTCTGGACCGAGTCGTAGTCATGTCGCGTGGCGTGCGCGAGAAGCTCTCTGGCGAGCGCCGCTTCGTCGAGAAAGCCTGCAACGGTGTGTTGATCGATGAGAGCCGCAGGCGCGGCAGGTTGCGGCTGCGGCGGCTGCTGCGCGTCGGGCTTCGGCGACTCAGCTGGTACTTGTTGCGTCTCGGCCGATCGGCTTGGGGCTACGGGTGCCGGTGCTGCTTCCCGAGCTGTCGCCGCAGGGCGGCCCGCGACGTTGCGTCGTCGTGCCGGCGCTCCGAAAGTTCTTGTCATCACCAGCGGTTTCCCAACCGCCGGCATCGGTAGCTCTCCTTCGCGGACCACTGTCACGATGGGCTCTTCCGACTCGACGCGGATCACTCCTCGCCAGTGCGGAAGCATGCGATCGAGAGCGGCCAGACCAACATCGTCAAACGAGATGAAAGTTTGGAACGGAGCTCGGACGAGCACCTCGAAGCGCAGGTTTGCCACGTCGCTTTGGGATGAGACCCTGACCGCGTTGTCAGGAGAGCTCAATGGCACAGTGAGCACGCGTTGCTCGCGTGCTCCTTCGAAGACGATCCAAAGCTCGAAGATACCTGGTTTGGTGCGGCCGTCGATTCGTGGGACGAGAGGGCCTTGTCTTCGTGCCTTCGTTGCTGTGGACCGCCCAGCTTCCTCGCGCTGCAAGATCTCGCGCTGCACGCCGCGTATGCCATGTCCCTGCTGGACGACGTGAGTGAGCTCGTGAGCGAGGAGGTGCTTGCCCTTGTCGGTGTCAGGCTGGAAGGCGCCTCTTCGGAAGAAGACGTCGTGACCGATGGTGAAGGCTTTAGCTTCGACGTCGCGAGCGAGCTGGTCGGCGCGGAAGTCGCGGTGGACACGAACAGTGCCGAAATCTTGTCCGAAGCGGGGCTCCATGAAGGCGCGCACGGAGGGAGCGAGTGGCTCGCCGCCGGTAGCGCGCACGGAACGGAGCATCTGGCCAAACTTCACGCTCGGGGTGGGCGGGGCGTGCGAGGCTGCGGCGCGTGAAGCGAGGATTGGGCCCTTTCCGGCGCTGGGCAGGGGAGGAGGTTCCCAGCCTTTGC
>JAEZYO010000012.1 GCA_023419055.1 Pseudomonadota bacterium
AGACGACCTCGAGGCCAATTTCTTCGCCATGGGCGGCACGATCATTGTTGCCCCCGACTCCGAACACATGGAGGGCACCCCGAACATCACGCTCAGCGACGTAACGTTCGTCGAGTCTGAGATCCTGATTGCTCCTCCATACACGTCGACTCCGGTCGAGAACGCGCGCTGCCTCCACGTCACGAGCGCGGTGCTGAACGAAGCCCCGCCACCGCCGCCGCCGGTGCCTCCGGGATGGACCTGCGACGAAGACTACTGGCTCGACGCCTACTGCGACTGCGGCTGCGGGGCGCCCGATATGGATTGTGAAGGCGCTACGGAGTGCGAGTACTGCTACTGCGAGGACGGTTTCACCTGCGATGACCCCGACACCGGCGCATGTGCACCGGAGTGAGCGCCTCGCTCTCGATTCGTTCCGCGCGCCCAGGTGACGAAGTCGTCCTCTTCGAGCTCATCCAGGAGCTCGCTCACTTCGAGCACCTGACCCATCAGGTCACGGGCAGCCCGAGCGCGCTCGCGCGGGACCTCTTCGGTGAGCGACCGGCGGCGGAAGCGCTCGTCGCCGAACGCGACGGTCGTGCGCTCGGCTTCGCGCTCTTCTTCACGACCTACTCCACCTTCCTCACGCGCTCCGGGCTCTACCTCGAGGACCTCTACGTGCGAGAGAGCGAGCGTGGCCAAGGGATCGGCAAGGCGCTGCTCGAGCGTTTGATCGAGCTCGCGCGCGAGCGTGGGGCGGGGCGGCTCGAGTGGTCGGTGCTCGACTGGAACGCGAATGCCATCGCGTTCTACGAGAAGATGGGCGCTACGGTGCTGCCCGACTGGCGGATCTGTCGGGTGACGTTCAGCGACAAACCGTGAGCTGCACCTCGCTGCCCGGCTTCACCTTCTCGCCCGCCGCAGGCTTTTGATTCAGGACGACCATGGTGGGCGTCTCGGCGAGCTCCACCCAGCGCACGGTGGGCTTGAAACCGAGCTTCTCGAGCTCTTTTTGGGCCTTGCCGATCGGGAAGCCGATGAGCTTCGGCACGGGGGCTTCACCTGGACCGCTCGAGAGCTGAACCGTGACGGTCTCGCCCTTCTTCACTTCGGCGTCGGCGTTCGGATCCTGGGAGACGATGGAGTCTTTGGGCGCCGTCGCGTGAGCCACGGCGTCGCCGACCTTGAGCGTGTAGCCGGCCTGCTTCAGCTTCTCCGTGGCTTCGGGCACCGCGAGTCCCACGACGCCAGGTACCTTCGGCACCTCTTCCGAGAGCACGATGCTCACGGGATGGTCGCGCGGGACCCGTTGGCCGGCAGGGATCGATTGCCTGAGGACCGTCCCGGGCTTCGTGTCTGGGCTCGGCTCGCGCGCGGAGATCAAGAGCGCGAGGCGCGCGGCGGTCGCGTTCGCTCGGGCGTCGGCTTCCCCCAGGCCCTGAAAGGACGGCACCACCACGTCCGGTTCGCGCGCGGGTTCCGCGCGCGGCGGCAGGACGCCGTAGCGCTCGATGACGTAAACCGTGCCGGAGGCGGTCACGACGGAGGTCAGGAAGGCGACCAATAAAACCGCGGACGTATTCATGGCTTGCGAAGCGCCCGGAGCGAGATCCCGGCGGCGCGTTCGTCAGGCTATCAGTGCCGCTCGCCGATGTCAGCCCGGGCCCGTGTCGAACTCGGCGATCAGCGCGCGAGCGCCGGGAGCGCCCTTCTTCTCGCCCACGATGCGAGCGATGACCCGGCCGCGCTGGAAGCTCATGCGCGCGAGGGGCTCCTCGCACACCGCGTAGAGCGAGCCGTCCTCGGCGGGTTGCACGTCGCGGAACGTCTTGATCTTCTCGCCTGCAAAGGTCGTGACGTCGACGTCGATATTCTCGTAGTCGAGCACGTCGACGGCGAGCCGGAAGATCACGATCTTCGTGGCCTCGGGCCAGGGCGGGATCGCGACGCGCCCTCCCGACCCCATGTCGAAGTAGTGCGCGGGGATCCCGGACGCGAGCACCGCGTCGACCTGCGCGCGGGTCGCGCCGCCGGCGAAGCCACCGATGCGGCACACGAAGTCGGCCCAGCGGATCAAGCCGTCCAGGTACGCGAGCTCCGGCGCTCGTCCCTCCGCCGCGGCTTCGAAGAGCTGCTCCTCGAGCGCCGACGCGTTCTCGTCCGAGAGGTGCCCCGAGAGGTAGTCGTCGAGCAACGCGAGGTCATCGTGCGAAGCGCTCACGCGGCCTCCCACGAGATGGGCTTCTGCATGCATTCGCGCAGCGACTGCAGCGTCCGGTGTCGGAGCACTCGTGCGTTCGCCTCGCTCACGTCGAGCGAGCGCGCGACCTCGGCGTGGCTCCGCCCCTCTCCGAAGGAGAGCCTCACGACGTCTCTCGCGCGCTGCGAGAGCTGGCTCAGGCAATCCTCGAGGTGGATGACCTCGTAGGTTGCGTGCTCCACCGGTTCGAGCGAAAGCTCCGCGAGCTCCGGGGAGTACTTGGCCCAGAGCTCGTCCCGCCGCTCGCGCTGCCGTGCGCGATCGAACGCGAGGTTTCTACAGATCCCGAGCACGAAACCCGGAGCCCGCGCGGGATCTTCGACGGCACCTTTCCGCAGGGCCTCCACGAACAGGAGCAGCACGTCCTGAGTAAACTCCTGGACCGCGTCGCTCGTCCGGAGGCGGCGTCGGGCGAAGGCGCGGATCGCGGGGACGAGGCGTTGGCAAAGGGTTCGCTCGGCCAGGCGGTCACCCCGCTGGGCACGCTCGGCAAGGTCGCGGGCTCCGTCGGCTTCGGTGGGGGGCGTGGGCTCCAAGGTTCGGTCCTAGAGCCTAGGCAGCCGCCGGGACCGGTCAAGAAAAGTCGTAACGCTCCCGAGCCTCGTTCCACTTCAGGGCGCAGAGGCCAGCTTTCGATGAAACCTGCGTTCAAGAAGACCCTGATCGGAATCGCCGCCACCCTGACTGCCGCGGTCGCCGGGCTCGCCGTCACGACGGCGGTCCGCCAACATCGCACCTTCGATGCCCCGTACCCGACGATCAAGGCGAGCCAAGACCCGGAGCTCATCGAGCGCGGGCGTTACCTCGCGTACGGCCCGGCCCATTGCGTGGACTGTCACGGAGCGCAGGGTAAGCGAGCGCCCGGTCAGGACGTGCCGCTCACGGGCGGCGTCGAGTTTCATCTACCGTTCGGTGTATTTCGGACGCCCAACATCACCCCGGATCGTGAAACGGGGATCGGGGCTCGGCGTGACGACGAGCTCGCCCGAATGCTGCGGCACGGCGTGCGGCCCGACGGCACGGCCGTTCTCCCTTTCATGCCGTTCGCCGACCTCACGGACGACGACCTGACGGCGGTCATCTCCTTCCTGCGGGCTCAAAAAGCGGTGCGGCACGAGGTCGCTCCCCACGAGGTGAACGCGGTGGGCTCTCTGATCAAGGCGTTCATGTTGGAGCCGAAAGGTCCCACCGCGCCCGTCCGGAAGAGCATCCCCGAAGGGCCGACCGTGGAGTATGGCCGCTACCTCGCGAACAGCGTCGGAAACTGCGTGAACTGTCACACCAAGATCGACCTCGGAACGCTGGCCTACGCCGGGCCGCTGTTCGGCGGCGGAGAAGTGGAGTCGCACGTGTCGGCCACGAAGTTTCACACGCCCAAC
>JAEZYO010000893.1 GCA_023419055.1 Pseudomonadota bacterium
ATCCCGATGAGGCAGGGGACATCACCGATCTGGCCGACGCGACGGCGCGCTCCGATTCGGCGCCGATCCTCACCGAGGTGCGCGACGTTCAGGGCACGCAGGAGGTCGTGTTCACGACCGACCCCACGATGAAGAAGCTCACCATTTCCGTGAGCAACGAGCTCGAGAGCCCCGATGACCTCGAGGCCGGCGCGTTCGTGACGAGCGTCATCGAGGCGCCAGGCGGCACGCTCGACGCGGACACCCAGGGCGCGAAGGTCATCGAGCTTCGAACCGGCGCGATCACGGTCGTGGACGCGCCCGAAGCAGGCGAGTGGAAGGTGACGCTCGCAGGGGACGGGCGCGCGCGTGTCGTCGTCACGGGTGAGACCGCGCTCCAGCTCGACGCGTTCGATTTCGTCGAGCAAGGCGGGCGTCCGGGACACGAAGGCCTGTTCCCCATTACGGGCGCTCCGCTCGCGGAGCGAGAGTCGCTGGCGCGAGCGCGCCTGGGAGAGGAGGTGCGCACGGTCAAGGTGGGCTTCTACTCGCCGAGCGGGGAGCGCCTCGCCGAGAGCGCGTTCGATCGTGGCGAGGGCAACGACGGCAACTTCTTCGGCAGCGTGGTCGCGCCGGCAGAGCCGTTCTTCGTGCGTGTGACGGGCGAGCTCGAGGACGGCCGCACCTTCCAGCGAGCGTGGAGCCCTCTGTTTCGCGCGCAGTACCTCGCGCTCTCGGCGCCGAGCTTCCAGTGGGCTCTCCCCGGCACGAGCGTGAAAGCCGAGCTTTCGCTCGAGAACGTGGGCGAAAAGGACGAGTTCATCGTCACCGTGAGCGACGACGTCGGCTACGATCTTTCACTCTCCGACTCTCGAATCGCGCTCGGAGCAGGCGACAAAAGCACGCTGGAGCTCGAGGTGGAGGTCCCCGACGACGCGAAGCCGGGAACGCTGCAGGCCATCAGCGTCAACGTGCGCAGCGCCCACGACGAGCGACTCTCCACGTTCGCCATCGTGCGCACGGAAGTCGCGGCGGCGTTGGAAGAAGACAACGATCTCATCCCGTCACAGATCGACAACTGCCCCGCCGTCACCAACACCGACCAGGCGGACAGCGACGGTGACGGGCGCGGCGACGCCTGCGAAGAAGACAATGACGGCGACGGCGTGAAGGACGCGAGCGACAACTGCCCGACGAAGAGCAACCAGGACCAGCTCGACACCGACGAGGACGGCATGGGAGACGAGTGCGACCCGAGCCCGTCTTGCGCCTGCGAGGTCGGACGGCGCGGAAACCCGTCCTGGCTCGTGGCTGCAGGTCTGGCCCTCGCCGCTGCGCTCTGGCGGCGGAAGCGCCGCTGACGGCGGCACCACCGCGGCGCAACTTTTCTACCCTTGCAGAAACTTGCTGGAACACGTCACACGGCGGGGCGCTGTACGATGAAGGCGAGAACCGAAAGGGAGCCAGCCTTGGCCGCCGATTCGCGGGACGCACTGATTCGGTACATCGCCCACCCTCAGACGAGCGCTTCGCTCCGGAGCTACGCGCGGCTGCGCGGGCTGACGGACACGGCAGACGACCTCGTGCAGACGGTGCTGTGTGAAGCCCTCGCCGCCCCCGCGGTGCCCCTCGAGCCGAGCGAGCTCCCCCGCTGGGTGACCGGAATCGCGAAGCACAAGCTGGTCGACGAGCGGCGCCGCCGCGCCCGAACGGCAGCACAGGAGGTCGAGCCCGTCGCTCCGCCTCCGAGCCCGGAGGCCGCCGACCTCCTCCGTCGAATCGGGGAAGACGTCGAAAACGAAGGTGATCGGCGCACGCTCGAGTGGCTGATGCGAGAGCACGCGGGTGAGCCCCTGTTCGAGATCGCTCGGGAAGAAGCCCTGAACGCGAGCACGCTGCGGCAGCGCATCTGCAGGCTGCGGCGCCAACTTCGGGCGCGGTACCTGGTTCCGCTCCTGCTCGCGCTCGGCGTGGGAGCGGGCTCCGTCACACCCGCTCTTCTGCCGCGAGCACACGAGGGGGCCGTCGAGATGAAGGCGCTGCGAGGGCTCTCCGGTGAGTGGCGCGTGCGAGCCGCGGCGCCGAGCCAGTACGCCGACATGGATCTCGCGGTGAGCGTTCGTGATGGTTCGGTCGTCGTACGCGGGCCCACCGGCTCGCTCCGCCGCGAGCTCGTGGTGGAGTCCAGCGACGGAGAGCAGCTCACGCTGCGCTCGGGAGACTCCACCTGGGTCGCTCGCCTGGAGCACCTCGGTGACTCGCGCCTGCGCCTGAGTAACGAGCGCGGCTTCGTGGAGCTCGTGCGCGTGCGCTGAGCGCTCGCGGGCAGCGCTCAGCATCCGCTTCTTGCTCGCCTATTTCGTCCCGAAGCTGAACCCGGCCGAAGCCTTCGCTCCGCCGCCGGCCTTGCTGCCGGCGCTTGCGCTCGCGCTCTTGTTCACTTCGACCTTGGGCGCGGCGACCTTCGCCGTCGCCGCCACCGCGGCTGCCTTGGCCGCAGTAGCGTCGACCTTGGCCTTTACGTCGGGCACCTTCAGCTTGGCGTCGATGTCCGCCTTCGCGCCGAGCTTGGCGTCGGCGTCTGCTGCCGCCTTGGCGTCGACGTCGAGCTTGGCGGTGGCGTCGAGCTTGGCCGATGCCGCGGCGGCCGCCTTCAACGACGCGACGGCGCCCACGAACGCCTTACCCGCCGCCTTCAGCGAGACCTGGATCGGCTCGATCGAGAGATCCAGGTTGGCTGCGGCCCTACCCTTGTAGCTGAGGCTCGGCGCGTCCCACTTGAGCGCGAGGTTGGTGTCGCCCTTGGCGCCGAGCGCGAGCGACAGATCGAGATCGCCCACGGCGTGAGCCTTCCCGGACGCGTCGAACACGAAGGCGGCGATCTCCGAGCCCTTCGCGACGAGCTCGACCGAGAAATCGCCGACCGCGATCACCTGTCCGCCGTGCGCCGCGTCGGCGACGAGTGAAGCGCTCGCGAGCCCGCCCACCTTCGTGCCGAAGGCGCCCGAGACGCTGAGCGAGAGCGGGCCCGGCGTGAGCGACACGCCCGCGGCCGCCTTGCCCGCGAAGCACGCGCGTGGCGGCTCGAACTTGAGCGCGATGTCGGTGTTCGCGCCTCCGCTGGCGGCGAGCGCGACCTTGCAATCAATGCCGGTTTCGAGTTTGGCGCCCGCGCTGTCGCGCACGATGGCCGCGACCGCCCCGCTCGGGCGCACCAGCACCTCCGCGCTGAGATCGCCCACCGCGAGCACGTGGCCGCCGAGCTCGGGGCTCGGTAAGACGACGGCGTCTGCGAGCTTGGCGTTCACGGCCGGCTTGCCTGCGACCTCGAGTGAGACGTCGAGCGGGCCGGAGGCGAGCTCGACGCCTGCCTTCGCGTGCCCCTCGAAGCGCGCGCGCGGCGCGGCGAACGCGAGCTCCACCTTCTCGGTCGCGCCGCCCTTCGCGGCCGCCGTCACGGCGAGCTTGGCGTCGGTGACCGCCTTGCCGGAGGCGTCCAGGACCAGGGCTTCCACGAGTCCCGACTGGTGCGCGGCCACTTCGACCGAGAAGTCGCCGGCGGCGACGACGTTGCCTCCGATGCGCGGGGCCGCGAGCGCGGCCTTTGCCGTCGCCGCTGCGCTACCGGTCGCCGCTGCGGCGGCCGTGGCCTCCGCGCTAGCGCTTCCGCTCGCCGAGCCGGACGCGTCTTCCTTCTTCCCGCAGGCCATCAGACTGAGTGCGCTCAAAAGACAAACGACCACTGTCGTGTGGTTCATCACGAGCCTCCTCGCTTGGGGTGAGGAAGCGACGCTATCAGTCCTTCAAGCAGCTCGAAAGCTCGCTCAACATTTTGCTCGCGAGCGCGAGGCTATCTGCCACAGGCTCGCCTTCGATCACGCGCCGGGTCAGACGACCGTCCGGTGTAATCTTGTAGGGAGACTTTTTCTGCGCGAGGAGCGCGCCAATTTTCTGCGGATCGAGCGGCGTATCCTCGCGCAGATGCAAGGTCACACTCTTGCCGGTGGCCTCGCACCCGAGCACGAAGAGTCGGCGCAGCTCTACTTTGAGACGCATGAGCTCGATCAGGCGCCGCGCTTCGGGCGGAGGCGAGCCGAAGCGATCTTCCATCTCGGTCGCGAGCTCGTCGATCTCGCTCTCGTCGCTCGCGCTCGCGAGCCGCTTGTAGAGCGAGAGCCGCACGCCGACCTCGGCGACGTACGCCTCGGGCAAGAGCGCCTCGACGTCGAAGCTGAGCTCGGGATCGACCGGGTGCAGCACCGGCTCGCCGCGGAGCTCGTGCGTGGCCTCCTCGAGCATCTGACAAAAGAGCTCGAAACCCACGGTGGCCGCGAACCCGCTCTGCTCCGCGCCGAGCAGATCGCCCGCGCCGCGGAGCTCCATGTCGAGCGCCGCGATGTGGAAGCCCGACCCGAGCTCGGTGTGGCGCTCGAGCGCTTCGATGCGCGCGCGCGCCTCGTCGGTCATCTGGCTCGGCGGCGGCACGAGCAGGTAGCAGTAAGCGCGCTCGCTCGCGCGGCCGACGCGACCGCGCAGCTGGTAGAGCTGCGCGAGGCCGAAGAGATCCGCGCGGTCGATGATGATGGTGTTGGCGCGCGGGATGTCGAGGCCGCTCTCGATTATCGCCGTCGCGCACAGCACGTCGAACTCGCCCTGCACGAAGTCGAGCATGGTCTGCTCGAGCGCAGTCTCGCTCATCTGCCCGTGGCCGACGGCGACGCGCGCGTTCGGGACGAGCGCCTTGATGCGCTCGGCGCGCTCGTAGATGCCCTCGACGCGGTTGTACACGTAAAACACCTGCCCGCCGCGCTCGAGCTCGCGCTCGACCGCCTGGCGCACGAGCTCCGGATCGAACTGCGAGGTGATGGTGCGGACCGCGCGCCGATCGACCGGCGGCGTGGTGATGATGGACATGTCGCGCAGCCCGCCGACCGCGAGCTGCAGCGTGCGCGGGATCGGGGTCGCGCTCAGGGTCAAGACGTCGACGGTCTGGCGGATCTGCTTGATGCGCTCCTTGTGCGTGACGCCGAAGCGCTGCTCCTCGTCCACCACCAGGAGCCCGAGGTTCTTGTAGTGAATGTCCTTGGAGAGCAGCCGGTGCGTGCCGACCACGACGTCGACCTTGCCCTCCTTCAAGCCCTTCAACGTCTCGGTCTGCTCGGCCTTGCTCTGGAAGCGGCTCATGGCGCGCACCGTGACCGGCCAATCCTGGAAGCGATTCAGGAGCGTCTGGTAGTGCTGCTGCGCGAGCACCGTGGTCGGGCAGAGGAGCGCGACCTGCCGCCCGGCGAGCGCGTTCAAGAACGTGGCGCGCAGCGCGACCTCGGTCTTGCCGAAGCCGACGTCACCGCAGATCAAGCGATCCATCACGCGCTCGGCCTGGAGCTCCTTCAGCACTTCGCCGATGGCCGCGGACTGATCGCGCGTCTCCTCGAAGGGAAAGCTCGCCTCGAACGCGGCGTAGTCGTCGCTCGGCGGGCCGAGCGGCGACTTCTTCGCGTTGTTGCGCTCGGCGTAGAGCTTCAAGAGCTCGTCGGCCATCTGCCGCACGCGGCGCTCGACCTTGGCCTTGGTCTTGGCGAAGGTCTGCCCGCCCAGCCGATCGAGCTTGGGCGCTCCGTCCCCGCCCGAGTACTTCTGAATTTGATTCAGGCGGTAAACTGGGAGGAACAGCTTGTCCCCGCCGGTGTACTCGACGACGAGCAGGTCCACGCCCACGCCGCCCACGAGCTTGCGCTCGAGGCCGAGGTATTTTCCGATGCCGTGCTCGACGTGCACCACGTAGTCGCCGGGATCGAGCGCGCGCAGATCTTCGAGCATCGCGCGGCTCGAACGCTTCTTGGGCGTGGGCGGGCGGTGCGCGCGCGGGCCGAAGATCTCCTCTTCGGTCACGAGCACGAAGCCCTCCATGGGCGCCAGGACGCCGCGTGCGAGCGGGGTCGTGATCACGTCCACGGCCACGTCGCTGACGGCTTTGGTGTCGAGCCGCTCGCTCACCGGCTCGTCTTCGGACGAGACGTCTGCCGGCGTGCCGCCGAGCTTCACCACCGATACGCCGCGGTGCTCGAGCAAGCTCGCGACGCGATCGGCCTGCGTGGCGGTGCGCGCGGCGAGCACCACGCGGAGCCCGTGTTCGCGCCAGACCGCGATGCGCTCGAGCAGCGGCTCGAGCGCCTGCTTCTTGCCGTGCCCCGTGCGAGCGAGCTTCACGGCGCGCGCAAGGTCCGCGTGGTCCGAGAGCGCGAGCGTGGGCGCGTCGACGGGCGCCTGCTCGAGGCGCGCGAGCACCGAGTCCCGCTCTCCGCCGGAAACGCCGGTGCGATGCGCGAGCACGGTCTTCCGCTCGAGGAGCTCCGCGACGATCTCGTCGGGCTCGACGTAGAGCGCGGACACTGAAAAATGCGGGTTGCCGCGCCGGGAAGCTTCGCCCGCGCGCGCCCGTTCGAGCTCGCTCTCGAGCTCCCGAATCACGCTCGCCGGGTCGTCGATGACGACCGCGGCGCCCTTGCCGAGGTAGGCGTCGATCGAGCAGAGCTCGTAGAAGGCCGGCAGGTAGCCGTCCGCGCCGAAGAAGGCGCGACCGAGCGAGACGTCGTCGATCAGCGATCGCGCCTTGCTCGACGGGTAGTCGCACTTGTCACACAGATCGCGCAAGAGGCCGCGGGCGCGCGACTCGGTCTCGCGATCGATGATCGCCTCGCGCGCCGGAGGCACGACGATTCGAGGCAGGGTCGACAGCGTACGCTGGTCGTCCGGGTTGAACGTGCGGAGCGTGACGACCATGTCGCCGTAGAGCTCGACGCGCACCGGGAGCTCCGAGCCCGCGGGCCACACGTCGAGGATGCCGCCGCGCACGGCGAAGCTCGCGGGATCTTCGACGACGGGCACTCGCAGGTAGCCCGCCGCCACGAGCCGGTGAGCGGCCGTCTCCACGTCGAGCTCACCCTCGGCGACGATCTCGAGCCCGCCCCTCGCCATCGCCTGGGGCGGCGCGGCGCGGCGCAAGAGCGCCTGGGCGCTCACCACGAGCGCTCTCCACGGTCGCCCGCTCGCGAGCTGGAAGAGCGTCGCGGCTCGACCGTGCGCGATGCGCCTATCCACGTGCACCTCGGCGTAGGGGCTGTTCTCCGGGGCGAGTAACAGGAGAGGGTGAGAGGGCTCGACCCCCTGCCCCAGCGTGCCCGGGATGGGTAACCCGCGCGCGAGGGCCCGCAGATCGTTCGCGGCGCGCTGCGCCGCGTCCGCGTCCGCCGCGACGTAGAGCACGCGCTCTTCTCCGCTGACCAAGAGCGCGTGCGCGAGCAAGGCCGCGCCGGCGCCGACGGCTCCGACGACCGAGAGCGGCTCCTTCGCGTCGCGGACGCGCTTCGCCGCGTCGAGCACGGTCAAATGCGGGCGATCGCTCGGTGGCGCGAGGGCCGCCTCCACGGCGTCGCGGTCGGAGCGTGCGTGCGCGTTCTCTTCGGGGCTCTCTTCTTCTTTCACGGGTCCGCTCGGGCCCGTGGTCTACTCCGCGCTTTCGCCTTTGGCGAGCGTGGCCAAAAAGTAGTTCTTGGCCCTGAGCGCGTACGGACCGTCGGGGTGCTCGGCGAGGTGCGCCTGGAAGGCTTCCGCCGCTTCTCCGAGCGCGCCTTGCCGGTACTGCAGCACGCCTCGCGCGAGCCAGACCGGGTACGTGGCGTCACGCTTGGCGAGCGCCGTCACGTAGCCGAACTGCGAACGCAGCCGTGGAGAGCCGGGCTCTCCCTCGGGGTGAGCGAGGAGGAATCCGTAGTACACGCGCCACTCGTCGAGCCGCGGCGTGAACGCCGGGACTCCGCGGAGGCCCGTGAGCTCGGACCAGCGGATCCGGAAAAAGACCGCGCGTTCTTCGGGTGTGAGGAGCAGCCGCCCCGACGCGATCCAGCCGCTCTCCTCGGCCTTTCGGATCAGGTTGCCGGCAAGCTCCTCGAGCTCGCGCGTCTGCTTTCCGGTGCGTTCGTACTCCTCGAGCGCTTGCTCGAAGAGCTCGGTTTGTACGGCGCGGAGGCGCTGCAGCGCCCGTGGACCGTGCCTGTCGAGCGCCGCCTTGGCGGCGTCACGCAAGTCCGTGAGGATCCGCCCCGCGGAGTCGCCGCGCCCGAGGGCGGCAGCGGCGCCGTGCCGTCGAAAGAGCTCGCCCACCGCGCGCACGTCGAAGGGCAGCGTGCTCCTCCGCGCTTCCTGGGCGAGCGCCCGCTCTTCTTCGGCTCTCCAAGCGAGCGCCCGGCGATCCGGAAGCGGCTCGGGCAACTCCTGCTCCACGACAGGACGAGGCACCGCGAGCGCGGCGGCGACGATGGCTATCCAAACTGCAACAGCTCCCACCTGCCACCCGTCGAAGTGCCGGCGAAGTCCGGTCGTTGCGCGCGCCGGCTCGACGGCTGAATCGGCTGACTTGACTCCCCCGCCCCGACGCCGCGAGGATGGTGCCTGCTCTTCGTTGTCGCTTCCGGCCCTCAAACGCGAGCTCACTCCTGCCGTGCTAGAAAAACGCTCTCACGCCCGTGTTCCTCTCGAGATTCAGATCGTTTGCGAGCCCAAGGGCAGCGCTCGGTTCGAAGCCACGAGCAAGGACATCAGCATCGGCGGTATGTACATCGAGGCCGCCGAAACCCTGAAGTTCGGCGACGAGCTCGTGATCGTTGCGCTGCTTCCGGGCGCCAAGCAAGAAACCAGGCTGCCGGCCGTCGTGCGCTGGGTCAAGCCGGGTGGGTTCGGCGTGCAGTTCGGCCTGCTCGGAGCGGTCGAAACGCACCTCATCAGCGAACTGATGCGGGGATGACTAGCCCCGTCCCGAGCTCCCCCGAGGCGTTCTTCACGAGCTACGTCCCGGAGCGGGTGGCGAAGCTCTCGTCGGCCCTCGCGGGTCGCTCTTCTCCCGGCAGCGTCCTCTTCGACGTCCCCGGGGTCGGCAGCTGGTCGCTCGCTCTGCAGCAAGGCTCGCTCGTCGTGGCGAGCGGTAGCAAGCCCGACCGCTTGCTCACGATCGCCATTCGCGCCGAAGACTTCGAGCCCATCATCGTCAAGGGCGCCGAACGCGTTCCCGATAACCTGCCGCCCGAGCGACAGATGATCGCCGCGCGCATCCTCACGCTCGACGCGGAGCGCGCGAAGCTCGTGAGCGGCGTGTCGGGGAGCCTCGGCCTCGCGCTGAAGGACGGCGCCGTCGTTCGCCGCCTGCTCATCGCGCCTCCGCAGGCGCCGGTCGAGATCGAGAAGCCGAACTGCGAGGTGTCGTGCAGCATCGACGATTTCTTTGCGATGCAGGGCGGCGTCGGAAACCCGTTCGAGCTCTTGATGGATGGCCGGCTCACGCTCGCGGGCGACATGCAGATCGCCATGGCCCTGAGCGGCGTGTTCGCCTAGGCGCGCGTTCTTCGGGCGATCCGCGCGACAACCACGCAATTCGCGGGGCCCTCGAGCCGATGTTAGACTCGAGAACAGCCATGCTCGATACCGCGCAACTGAGCCCCGAGCAGTGCCGACCCATCACCCGTGCCGAATACCTGCGCATGGGCCAGGCGGGTTTGTTCGAGAACGAGCGGGTGGAGCTCATCGAAGGCGTGGTGGTGCGCGTGACCCCTCATGGCGCGCCCCACGACGACACCGTCGAGCGCTTGACCGAGCTGTTGGTGCCGAGACTCGTTGGTCGGGCGCGAGTACGCATCCAGCTCTCGTTCGCCGCCTCCGAGTACTCCGAGCCGTTGCCGGACGTGGCCATCATCCCGAAGGATGCGCTGCGCGGTGACCATCCGAGTGAAGCTTTGCTCCTCATCGAGGTCTCGGACTCGTCGCTGCGCTTCGATCGCGGAGTGAAGGCCAAGGTCTACGCGAAAGCGGGCGTGCCCGAGTACTGGGTAGTGAACGTGCCGCGCCGAGCGATCGAGATCTACTCGTCTCCGACGGAGCGCGGCTACGCGCAGGTTCGAGAAGCCGCGCCTGGCGAAGCGCTCGCCGTGCCAGGCTTCCCCGACGTCACGCTCTCCATCGCGTCGCTCTTCGACTGATCAGAACGAACCGCGGAGATCGAGGGACGCGCCGCCCGGGGTCGTCGATACTCCGACGCGAGGAGCCGCCGGCTCGGACCCGCCGCTGCTCAAGAACAGGTAGGTTCCGATGGCGAGCGCGGCGATGCCGGCGCCGCCGGTCACGTAGCTCACGGTCTCGAGCGTTCGCCCCTCGTCGTGCAGCGACTTGTCTCCGACGCCGTAGACGCAGCGATTGTCCGGGCAGTTCGCCTCGTCGAACTTGCTCCGCGAGTCGACGAAGAAGTAGACGCCCGCCCCGACGAGCACGAGACCCGCGCCACCGACCACGTACGCGGCGGTTCGGACAGAAGGGTCCTCGCTCTTCACGGGCTCCGTAGCGGTGGCTGGCGCAGGAGCAGCAGGCGCTGGCGCTGGTGGAGCGGCAGGGACCGCCACGGGCTCGGGTGCCGGCTTCGGCGGGGTCAGCGCGAGCACCGGCACCACGACTTCGACGCGATCTCGCCTCGCCGCGACGGTGCGCTCCACCTTCCAAGGCTCGCGGCCCGGCGCCGTGGCGTCGAGCCGGATCACTCCGGGATCCACGGGGACCGGGGTCCCCCAGAGCGCCTCCGGGATCATGTTCGCGTCGCGCGTCACGATCAGCCCTTCGACGCGCGCCTCCTCGGGCACGACCAGAACCAGCGTCGAGAGATCGGGCTCGAGCTCCTTCGCGCGCTTCGCCGCGTAGCGCTCGCGGTCGCCCTGCTTGCTCGCGGCGGCGAGGCCCGAAGCGTCGCGGAAGGCGGACCAGGCGCTCGCGGTGCGGCCGAGCGCGACGTAACACTCCGCCAGATTCAAGAGCGTCCCGACCGCCGGATCGAGCGCGTGGCTGTGCTCGAACTTCTGCGCCGCCTCGTCGAAGCGCTTCTGTCCCATCAGCGCGCGCCCTTGATCGAAGAGCACGTTGGCTTCGGCCTCCTGAGCGACCGCCGCGCAGGGACGCAGGGCGAAGATCAAGGAGGCCAGTAGAGCTTTTCGGCGCAAGCTTCGGACGGCGCGGGACGAGGGCATGGAAGCTACTTTCGGTGCTCGAGGAATTGATTCGGCGCGCTCCCGCTCCTCGGCTTCGGCGCCTTCGGCCGAGCCTGACCGGGACGCGCCTCGACGAGCGACTTCTGGGCAGCGACGCTCGCGGCCGCGCTCGGGAGTTCGGCTGCGACGGGGACGACTTCGAGCTTTTCGCTCGTTGCGGAGA
>JAEZYO010000108.1 GCA_023419055.1 Pseudomonadota bacterium
CTCGCCGAGGCCGAGGCGTCGAGCAGATCGACGCCGACGCTGCCGTGGAGCGCCTTGCGCTCGGGTTCGGTCAACTCGACCGTGATCAGGCCGCCGAGGCCGCGCCCGTAGGCGGCGCCGTAGCCGCCGGGGATGAGCTCGACCGAGCGCACGATGTCGGAGCTGACGACCGAGCGCAGGCCGCCGAAATGATAGAGCAGCGGCACGCGCACGTCGTCGATGTAGACGCGCGTGTCCTCCGGCGCCGCGCCCCAGACGACCACCTGGCCCGAGCCGGCGGCGGCGCGCGCCACGCCCGGCATGTTCTCGACGATCTTCAGCACGTCGCCCTGCGTGCCGGCGACCTTCTTCGCCTGTGACGCGTCGACCTTCGTCGACACGCTCTGCTTCACGAGCGCCGGCGCCACGACGACGATTTCGAGATCGTCCGCCTCCTCCTCCTCGCCTTCGGGTTGAGGGGGCGCGAAGTCGATCTCGTACACGGCCTCGACGCGCTTGCCCGCCTCGACGGTCTCCTCGGTCTTCAGCGTCTTCAGCTGCGCGCCGGAGAGCGACACGGCGCGCGCGCCCGGCGCGACCTCGTCGAACTGGAAGCGCCCATCGGCGTCGGTCGTCACGATGCGCCCGTCGTCGAGCGCCACGTTCACGCCCGCAAGTGGCTTCGCGGTCCCGCGCTCGCGCACCACGCCGGCGAAGACGCCGGTGGTGGGGAGCTCCTCGGTGAAGACGAACTGGTAGCGGTATTGGATGCGGATCGGCGCCGGCTTGTCGTCGATCTCGGCGGGCTCGAACACGAAGGCGCGCACCGCCTCGAGCGCGGCCTGGTCGAAGGCGGGCCCCGCCGACTCGATCACCCGCGCGTCGGTGACGGCACCGGTCGCCGAGATGGCGATCTGGAGCACGACCGAGGCTTGTTTGCCTGCCGCCTTCTCGCTCTCGGGGTAGGGCGCCTCCACGAATTTCACGAGCTTCGGCGGCTTCGTCAGCTTCGGCTTCGCAGCCTGATCACCGATTGAGGGTGCCCCCTGCTGAGCCTTGCCGAGGTGGGTGAGGAGCACCATCGAGAGCAGCACCGAAATGAACTCTGTCCGAACACGAAACAAGTAAGGATTCCTCGAAGCGTCCGCGACGTCCGTCGCGTTGAACGGTCAAATCTCGAAGCGAATACCGATCTTGAAAGTGGCACGTAGCGGCTTGCCGCAGCGCACCGCCGGCTCGAACTGGGCGGCGCGGCCCGCGGCGAGCGCGGCGGCGTCGAGCCCCGGGCTCAGGCCCTGGACCAGCTTGACGTCGACGACGCGCCCGGTCTCGTCGACCGAGATCTCGATGCGCACCTTGCCCTGGATGCCCGCGGCGCGCGCGGCCTCGTCGGTGTACGCAGGCTGAGCGATGGAGCGCACCTTCGGCTTGGCGGGGGGCTCCGTGCATTCGTCCGCCGCAGGTAGAGGCGCGGCTGCAGCGAGCGTCTTCGGAGCGCTCTTCGTGACGGCGGGCTTCTGCGTGGTCGGCCCGACTCCGCCGCCTGCCGGGAGCGCGAGACCGCTGCCTTCTACTCCACCGCTGAGCGAGAGGCCGAAATCCGGCGCGGCGTCGACCGTCGGGTTCGACGGCGCGGCTTCGGGCGGCGGAGTTTCCGCGGGCGCGGGCGCTGCTGCTCGCCGTTGCGGGACACGCTCGGCCTTGGGCGGCTCGGGCTCGATCTCCGCGGGTTCCGGAGGTGGAGGAGGCTCCTTGGGCTTTGCCTGCGACTCCATCATCTCGATGGCCGTCGCGGCGAAGCTCTCTCGGATCTCGATCTCACCGATGGCGACCGCGAAGACGCCATGCAAGAGGAGGCCGGCTCCGATGAAGACGATGCGAGCGTTTGCCATCGCGAGGAACTACTTCGACCGTTCGACGTTGATCGCGAACTTGGTGATGCCTTCGACCTTCGCCGCGTCGATCACGCCCACGACCTGGCCGTGGAGCGCGCCCTCGTCGGCCGTGATCACGAGACTGACGTCACGGGTCTCGCTCTTGGCGCGCTTGAGCTCGCCCGGGAGCGACTCCTTCGCGATGGCCTTGTCGTTGAAGTAGTACTTGCCGTCCTTGGTGACCGTGACGACGTAGGTGCGCGAGACCGTCTCGTCCGAGGAAGCGGTCTTCGGCAGCTCGACCTTGAGGCTCTGCGACACGATGTAGGTCGCGGAGACCATCATGATCACGAGCAGCACGAGCGCGATGTCGACGAACGGGGTGACGTTGATGCCGACGATCCCGCCTCGACGCCCGCCGCCGCTCTGCAGCGTGCCGGCCATGGTTACGCGACCTCCGCGGCGGCTTCGCTCTTCTCGTCCTCGCTGTCCGAGCCCGAGGCGAGCTTTTCGCGCGCTCCTTCGTCGGCGGCGATGGCGTGCCGCTCGATCACGCCCGGGTTCGCCTTGATGTAGGCGCTGATGAGCTTGCTGAGCGCGATCGCGCCCGACTCGATGTCACCGATGCGCTTCTGGATCAGGTTGTAGGCGACCACCGCGGGCAGCGCCACGAACAGGCCGACGCCCGTGGCGACCAGCGCTTCTGCGATGCCGGCCATGACGTTGCCCATCGCGGAGCTGTTCTGCCCCGCGTCGCCGAGGTGGTGGAAGGCGATGATGACGCCGAGCACCGTGCCGAAGAGGCCGACGAACGGGGCGTTGTTGCCGAGCGTTCCGAGGAAGTTCGCGCCGTTCTCGAGCTCCTTGCGGACGCGCGCGATCTCGGACTCGACCGCGTCGTTCAGCGCCTCGGGGCCGCCCGGCGCCCAACGCAGCGCCTCGCGGGCGATGCGCGCCTCGATCGCGCGGTGGCCCTCGAGGTACTTCTCGGCGCCGGCGACGTCGTCGGCGTTGAGGCGATTCAGGAGCTCCTTCCGGAGCTCGCCGAGATCCGCGCGGCGCTTGCGGAAGTAGAAGTAGCGCTCGAGCATGGTCCCGAAGGACACGATCGAGAGGACGAGCAACAGGTAGAGCACCCACTCGCTGCCGAGCAGCGCGACTTTCTTGAGTTGTTCGATCAACATGGCAGGGTCCTAGGCTGGTTTTTCGCTACTGAACGTTGAATTCCGTGACGAAGAGGCCGCGCTGTTTGCCGGCGTTCGCCTGCTCCGCGGTGAGGCCGCCCGCCGTGGCGAAGCTCTCGACCACCGTGTAAGTGCCGGGCTCGCTTCCTTCGGCGGCGCTGTGCAGCGACGCCCGGAAGCGCACCGAAGGCTCGCCGCAAGCGTCGAACAGGTTCACGTAAATCAGGTACGTGCCGGGCTCCGGATCGCCTTGAAAGACGAGGTTCTCCCGGCGGCGCGAGTCGGGCGCGCAGCGCGCGTTGGAGTCCCGGTCGAGGACGCCGGTGCCGGGCGCGCTGGTGTCGAGCGTGCCGTCCTCGCCGCGCAGGGCGGTGCTCGGCTTCTTTCCGTCCACCTCTTTGCCGCTCGGGGTGACGACGCGCAGATCGAGATCGGCGTCGTTGTCCCACTCCAGGCTGACGACCAGCGCGGGCGGCGGGATCTCCGGGTCGCAGACGTTGCCGTTGTCCGGCACCGGACGGCGCACGCACAGCCGCGCCGATCTCTGCGTCCCCGCGCGACCGCTCGCGTCGATCGCGGCGAAGAGCAGATCGTGGAGCCCGGGCGGAGCCGCCTGGTTCACGACGAACGGGAAGCCCCAGGTGAGCTCGCCGTCATTCGTCGGATCGGCGGCCCGAACCGGGGTGACCCAGTAACCGCTGCCGAACGACCTGAAGCGCACGCCGACGGCCACCGCGTCGGTCGTGGTGAGTCCGCTCGCCGTGCGCTCCTCGCCCACCTCGATCGCCGTGGAGTTCAAGCTGAACGCCGTGAACGCCGGTGGGACGGGCGGCACCTCGGCCAGGATCTCGTCCAGCGTCTGAGGCGGTAGGCCCGGAAGCTCGCCCTCTTGAAACTGGCTATCGTTGACGCGCACCGGCTCGGTCAGGCCGAGCGTCGAAGGTTCGCTCGCGCAGCCGAGCAAGAGCGCGGCGGAGAGAGAGACGGCCCGCCTCATAGCTCCACCTGCAAGCGCAACGTCCACTGGTCGTTGTCGGCGTCGGCGGGGACGCCCACGGCGTCGCGCGCGAGGTAGTCGCGCACGATGTCGTACTGGAACGTGAGCCTCGCCTGGCCCTTGAGCTGACCGCCGGCCAGCAGGGAATAGGTGGTGACGGTCTGGGTCTTCGGATAAAACTCGTCAGCGCGGTTTTCGAGCAGATCCGAGTTCGGATCGTACACGGAGTAGCGG
>JAEZYO010000112.1 GCA_023419055.1 Pseudomonadota bacterium
CGTCACGAGTCGGGCGCGCGGCTCTCCGAAATTCGTGAGTTATCGCTCACCTTTCGTCGCGGAGTTTTGTGCCGGCACTGATTCGCGCCGCGCGGCGCCGACGCGGGATTTCCAGCAGCAAATCGCGTCAAATCACCCGTTGCCGAGCTCGCGCCGACTCGCCTCCGGCTCCGCGTCCGCGCATGGAAGCGTCGAGCTCTCGTGGGGTTGCCGGAAAAGATCGCGCTCTCGTGTGCCCTTCGACTCGGGCTTCGGTTCGTCGTCGTACCCGCGTGAGTGGTCGTGGATAAAAACGCAATTCTTGCCGAAAACAGGGCTGGACTGCTCTCGGCGTTTCGAGTCATAAATGCCGAAATCGGGTGTGTGCAGCACACATGGCCAGAACATCAAGGGATCGCCCATCCGGCGAGCTCGGCGTTGAAGACGAAGCCGAGAGCCGACGTCATCGGACATCGCCGATGCTCGGGACGCCGATGTTGGTAGAGACGAAACGTTCGCGCGCCTCGGAGACCAGGGTCCGGCGGTCGCGCTCGCACGCTGCCGCGTTGCTCGTCGGTGCTCCCGACTCGGCAACTCGGAGCTCGTGGTGCAGCAGGGCGGAGTCGCTCCGCGCCTCACCCGTCGTACGAAGAAAGTAGGTCTGAATGAAACGCCGTTTCCACCTCTCGGCGGTCCTCGCTGGAGCGAGCCTGGTGCTCGCACCGGCGGTCACTCGCGCGCAGGCCGCGCCGCCCGCTGGAGGTGACAAGCCCGCCGAGTCCGCGCCGCCCGCGGGTGAAACTCCGCCGCAAGCTCCCGTCGACGCGCCGCCCCCCGGAGCGAATCAGCCGAGCCCGGGCGAGCCGGTGCCGCCCACGGAACCCGCGCCCACGGAACCCGCGCCCACGGAACCCGCGCCCGCGGAACCCGCGCCCGCGGAACCTGCGCCGGAAACGAAAGAGGCCGCCGCAGCAGCGCCCACCGCGGAGGCGTCCGCGGCCGCTCAGGCGAGCGCCGCCAGAGAGGCAGAGGCTCCCGCGGATGAGCTGCCCGAAGCGGGCTACGTGCCGGGTTACCGGCGCCGTCCGTCGCTCGGCCTTTCGCCGTGGACGCCGCTCGTCCCCGCGCTGCCTGGCGGGCTCACGTCTCCGCCCGGTGCGCCCGCGCCGAGCGATTCTTGGAACTTCAACTACACGGGGTTCTTCTCCGCGGCGCTCAAGGCCGCGATCGCGAACCGAACCGGTGAAGCGCGTGAAGGGCAGAGCGACATCGTCTTCAAGACGCCGCCCGTAACGGCCGACTGCTACGGCTGCTTCACCGGCACCGGGTCGGTGCTCGGCAGCTGGGTGCAGATGACGTTCGAGTACGGCAACCGGACGACCACCGCCCGCACCACCCTCAACACGTACAACCCGACCCGCGCGTCCTCCTACACCCAGATCAGCACTCAGTACTTCATCGGGGACGCCTACCTCACGTTCCGCGTCCCTCAGATCGACAAGTTCCGCCTCGCCTGGGCCGTCGGCGCGTTCAACATCAACTACGGCCAGCTCGGCCGTTACAGTAACCTCTACGGCAATACCTTCCTCGGCGGGACGGGCGGCACCGGCGAGTACCTCGCTGTCGAGTACGATCTCAGCGACACGCTCACGCTGCAGGCCGAGCACGGCTTCTTCGGCACTTACGGTAAGGCACCGATCGGCATCACGGAGAACCAGTCGAGCGGCTGGGCCGACGCGCAAGATCCGGCACCCTGGACGCAAGTCGCGCGCCTCGGCGTGGTGAAGAGCGGCGAGACCTTGATCCAGGGCGGTCTCGTCTTCATGTACAACTGGGCGCAGGACGACACGGCGTTCGAGCCCACGGGTGACGACAGGGCGCGCCCTTCGCCGCCGGCGATCCAAGATCAGACCGTCTGGGACGACGGGAACCCCAAGGATCCGAGCTTCATGAGCTTCGGCTTCGAATCTCGCGTCCGCGGGCTCTGGTACCACTTCGGTCTCGCCGCGGGCTACGCGAAGATCACGGACGCCTGGAACCTCAAGGGAGCAAGGTTCTGGGTCGCCGGCGACGGCGAGATGATGACCAACAACTGGGTCGGCCCCGAGAGCGGCGGCAACGGCAGCATGTGGGGCGTCGGCACCGAGCTCCAGGTGAGCTGGGGCTCCCTCGTTCGCTTGCCGGAGCCGTTCTACGACGAGGGTTGGAACTTCGTCTCCACGCTCGCGGTGCAGGGCGGCGCGGTGAACAGCAAGGCCGACAACCCGGCTCGTGATTTCGGCATGTTCAAGGTCGGCCTCGACAACCGCTACAAGCCGATCAAATGGCTCGCGGTCGCGCTTCGCGCCGATCGCGTGTCAGCCGACACGAGCGACCCCGACAAGACCTTCTACGTGCTGGCGCCTCGCCTCGAGTTCCAGACCAACTGGACCTCGCACGAGGTCATCACGCTCCAATACGCGCACTGGTTCTACGGATCAGAAGCCGCGTACATCAACAACAACACTCAGAATCTCCACCTCGACACTGACGTCGTCAGTTTCGGGTTCGGGATGTGGTGGTGAGGCCCATGACCTCCCGAACAAAGGCTTTGGCAATGCTTCCGCTCCTCCGCACAGAAAGCAGGTTTCGAATGACTCGCGGCCTCCCGATCTCGGCGCTCCTCCTGGTGTCGAGCTCCGCGCTCACCGCGCGGGCTCAAGAGACCACGCCTCCGCCGGCGCTCGGGTTGCCGCCCGCGGCGCCCGAAGCGGCGACGTTACCCGGCGGGCTCACTCCGGCGTTCCACCAGCCGTCGACCGACCCGGGAGAGTGGCGCTTCGACTTTCACGGTTACATGACCGTGCCGGTGCGCGCGAGCGTCGGGGAACGCACGAACCCGAGCGACGGGCAGAGCGACACGACGTTGCACGCCCCGCCCATCGTGCCGGACTACCCCGACAGCTGGAGTTACACGACGGTGGTGCCGCAGCCGTACGTCAAGCTGCTCTTCACGTACGGTAACCCGACCGTCACCGGCAACATTTCCATCGAGTCCCGGCAGACGTACACCGGGTCGGCCTACTTCGATCCGCCGGCGAACCCCGGCATCACGGACGCCTTCCTCCACCTCAACTTGCCGGACGTCGTGAAGAACGCGCGCTTCGACGTGAACATCGGCGCGTTCACGAGCCGCTACGGCGTGATGGGCGAGTACGACGAGGGCCGCTACGGCACCCCGATCATCGGCCGCATCAACGGCGTGGGTGAGGTCATCAGCGCGACGTTCGCGTTCGGCGATCTCGCGCTGCTGCTCGAGCAAGGGTTCCAGGGCCTCGCGGACAAGCCCCCTGCGGGCATCGTCTCCGACGGTTGGAACGCGTTCGCCGATCCGAACACGGGCGCGAGCTGGGCGAGTCACTGGCACGCCGGCCTCGGCTACAAGGGCCTGGCGACGCTCGGGCTCCACTACTTGAACGTCTGGACCCAGGACGACCGCGTCTCCGCGCTGCTGCCTGACGGGCGCATCGACATCCTGGGTGCGGATCTGCGCCTGACGCTCGGGCACTTCGGGCATTTCTACGTCGCGGGCTCGTACACGAACGCGGACGAAGCGCGCACCGTCGGGCGCGTGGTCGAGGTGCTGAACACCGACGGTGGGCCGGGCCTCATGAAGAACTACCTCGGCCCGATGAGCGCCGGCACCGGCAAGCTCACGACCTTCGGCGCGCAGTACGACCTCAGCATCGCCAAGCTCTTGCGCTATCCGGAGCCGTTCGCGGGTGACGCGCCCGACATCGTCGTCAGCTTGTTCGGCATGTTCTCCAAGGTCACGAGTGACGACAAGACGCAGGCACCCGACAAGAACGGGGAGCTCTACGGCGTCTACGACGACGTGACGAAGATGAAGTTCGGCGCGGAAGGCGGCTACGCCCTGCTCCCGTGGCTCGCGGTTGCCGGACGCTACGACCAGGTCGTGCCGAACACGAACGATACCCGCTTGAGCTACGCCGTCATCTCCCCGCGGGTGATCTTTCGCTCCGGATGGAACGCGCGTGATCAGGTGGTGCTCCAGTACTCGCGCTTCCTCTACGGCCAATTCACCACCGTTCGCAGCGGCTACCCGCCGACCGACGACGTGGCGATCGTGCCCGATACGGACATGTTCTCGCTCTCCGCGAGCATGTGGTGGTGACCTGCGGAGTGGTGAATTTCAAGTGCAGACGAGGCACTTGAACGACGCTAAGTTGGGTCGCGCTTGGTCGATCTCTCGAAGCTCACGGCAGACTTTCAGTCGCGGTTTCCCGGCGCCGTGCGGATCTTCTCCGCGCCCGGGCGCGTGAACCTGATCGGTGAGCACACCGACTACAACGACGGCTTCGTGCTGCCGATGGCGATCGAGCGCCGAACGTACGTCGCCGCCGCGGCGCGACCCGATCGGCGCATCGTCGCGTTCTCGAAGACGCTCGGTTCGTTCGCCGAGGCCGATCTGGACGCTCCTGGTCCGCCCCGGCGCGGCGCGTGGGTCGATTTCGTCGAAGGCACGGCACAGGCGCTGCGAAAGCGCGGGGTCGACGTGGTGGGGGCGAACCTCCTGGTCGACAGCGACGTCCCGACGGGCGCCGGCGTCTCCGCGTCGGCTGCGCTCGAGATGTCGGTGGGCCTTTCGCTCTCGGCTCTTTCAGGGCGCGCCGACATCGACCGCGTCGAGCTCGCGCTCGCGGGGCAAGCCGCCGAGCACGAGTACGTCGGCACGCTGTCGGGCATCATGGACCAGTACATCAGCGCGCTCGGTCAGGCCGGTCACGCGCTTCTCATCGATTGTCGGTCGCTCGAGCCCACGCCCGTCCCGATAGCGCTCGAGGGGACGAGCGTCGTGGTGATCGACACTCGGGTCAAACACGATCTTGCCACCAGCGAGTACAACAAGCGCCGCGCCGAGTGTCACAAGGCGGTCGAGCTCTTGTCCGCGGCCCTGCCTGGGATCCGCGCGCTCCGCGACGTCAGCATCGAGGACTTCGAGCAGCACGCCGAGCTCTTGCCCTACGTGGTGAAGAAGCGAGCGCGCCACGTGATCCACGAGAACGCGCGCACGCTCGCGGCGGTGAAGGCGCTTCGAAGCGGCGATCTCGCCGAGTTCGGGCGCTTGATGGTCGAGTCGCACCGCTCGCTCCGCGACGACTACCAGGTGAGCTCACCGGAGCTCGATCTGTCGGTGGAGGCGGCGCTCGGCACGCAGGGCGTTTACGGTGCTCGCATGACCGGCGGCGGCTTCGGCGGCTGCGCGGTCGCGCTCGTCTCGGACGAGGTGATCCCCGTGCTCGAGGAGAACGTGAAGCAAGCGTTCCGGCGCCGATCCCTCGGTGACCCCGAGATCTTCGCGACCCGCGCCTGTCCAGGCGCCTGCGAAGAGCTGTAGGCCCGACGCCTCCTTTCCGGTCGCAAGGGCGGGGTGCTAGAAGGAGCGTCCATCCGCTCGACCGGCGGACCGGAGGTGTCGATGTCGAAGAAGATCGCCGTGTTCTGGCCGGGCGATGCCCGCGACGTACCCAATCAGCTCGCGTTCCCGAACGTGCGCGAGGCGACCGCACGCCTCGAGCAGGCGTTGAAGAAGCTTGGTCGCGTTCCGTACCAGGTCGAGGGCTACCTCTCGAAGCCGCACCACGCGATCGAGAAGCTCGGACCGATCGACGATCCGATGATCGGGGTTTGCGTGCACTGGCTCTACGGGCCTCACACGACCGACGGCGTGGTCGGGAAGGACAATCCTCTGTTGCTCGCGAGCAACTTCTCGGGGCGCTGGCCGGGGCTCGTGGGGTTGCTCAACACCGGAGCGTGCCTCGAGAGCCTGAATCGACCCTTCTCGCGCGCCTGGACCGACGCGGACGACTGGACCGCGGACGAGGTCTTCATGGACCGGCTCTCCGAGTGGTGCACCACCGGCAAGATCCGCTATCCGGAGGGCGAGATCGCCTATCACGCACCCGTCTCGCCGGCCGCCGCACGGCTCGCGGCGGAAGTAGCGCGCGAGGTGCGCGAGCGCCGCGTCCTGATCCTCATGCTGGGAGACACCTCCATGGGCATGATCAACGGCTACTTCGGCCCGAGGCTTTTGAACCGCTACGGCTTCACCGAGCACAAGGTCGATCAGGCGTGGATCATCGATCGCGGCCGCCGCATCGACGAGCGGCGCATCGACGAGGCGCTCGCCTTCGTCGAGCAGAAGGGGCTCACCTTCCACTGGGGGGAGAAGAACGCGGCGGATTTCGATCGCAACGCGAGCCGCGAGCAGCTCCGCGATTACCTCGCCGTGCTCGACATGGTGAAGGAGTTCAAGGCGGACTGTCTCGGCTGGCAGTACCAGCTCGGGCTCATCCCGCTGCGCCCTCCGTCGGACCTCGCCGAGGGCTTGTTCAACTCGACCTGCCGCCCGGAGTCGGACGGAGACACGATCGCCTGCGCCACCGAGGCCGATCAGGGCAACGTGATCCCGATGGAGCTCATGAAGCGCTTGCTGAAGCGCAAGGGGCTGCACCAGGCGGTCATGTTCCACGACGTGCGCTGGGGCGCCGAGCACGAAGGCCGCTTCTTGTGGGTCCTCTTGAACTCGGGCTCGTGCGGCGCGTACGCGTTCAACCACGATCCGGACACCCTGAAGGGTGCTCACTCCTACCGGCAGCCGTCGCTCTATTTCCCGACGCCAGGCGGAACCCTCGCGGGTGAGAGCCTGCCCGGCGAGATGACCTGGGCCAGGGCGTACATCAAGAACGACGAGCTCTGGATGGACATCGGGCGCGGCGAGGTGGCGAAGCTCCCGCCCGAGGTGCGCGACTCCTGGTGGGAGGGCACCACGCGCGAGTGGCCGTTCATGGCGGCGGACATGGGGATCGATCGCGACACCCTGATGGCGCACTACCTCTCGAACCACGTCGCGGTCGCCTACGGCGACATCTTCGAGGAGATGGTCGCGCTCTCGCAGGAGCTCGGATTCCGGGTGCGGATCCTCGGCAAAACGAGCGGCTGATGGAACCGCTCTACCTCGGCATCGACGTCGGGACGGGGAGCGTCAGGGCCGCGCTCTTCGACGAGCACGGCAGGCGTCGCGGGATGGGTACGGAGACCATCCGGCTCTTTTTCCCCGAGGAAGACTTCGTCGAGCAATCGTCGGACGACATCTTTCAGGCCGCAGGCAAGGCGGTCCGACAAGCTCTGGCGCAAGCGGGCGCTCCCCCGAGCAGCGTGAGAGGCATCGGCTTCGACGCGACCTGTTCGCTGGTCGCGCTCGACGCCGACGATCACCCGGTCTCCGTCAGCCCCACGGGTAAAGACGAGCAGAACGTGATCGTCTGGATGGATCATCGCGCCATCCGCGAGGCCCAGGCCGTCAACGCCACGCAGCACGAGGTCTTGCGCTACGTCGGCGGGGTCATCTCGCCGGAGATGGAGGTGCCGAAGCTGCTCTGGCTGAAGCGGCACCTCCGCCAGAGCTACGAGCGCGTGGCGCGCTTCTTCGATTTGCCCGACTTCTTGGTGTACCGAGCGACGGGCGCCGACCTGAGGTCGCACTGCACGACCGTCTGCAAGTGGACCTACCTCGGTCACGAGAACGGTGGCGAGGGGAGGTGGTCGGACTCCTTCTTTCGCGAGGTGGGCCTCGAAGATCTGCTCGCTGACGGCGCCCGTCGCATCGGAGCGCGGGTGCGTCCGCTCGGCGAGCTCGCCGGGACCCTCACCCAGAGCGCAGCCTCCGAGCTCGGGCTCGAGCCGGGGATCCCGGTCGGCGTCGCCATCATCGACGCCCACGCGGGGGGCCTCGGCTTGCTCGGAGCGGGCCTCACCGCGGAAGAACTCGCGCCGGAGGTGCTGGAGCGGCGCGTCGCCCTGATCGGCGGCACCTCGAGCTGCCACATGGCCGTCTCGCGCGAGCCTCGCTTCGTCCCCGGCGTCTGGGGCCCGTACTACTCCGCGATGCTCCCTGGGCTCTGGCTGACCGAAGGCGGGCAGAGCGCGACCGGCGCGCTCATCGATCATACGATTCGATCAGACGCCCACTTCGAGTCACTCCAGCGCCAGGCCCTGGCTGGAGCGACCACCGTGTACGAGCTCCTCAACCAGCGCCTCGACGCGCTTGCGGAAAAGCTCGACGCGGGATCCTTCCCGGCGCTCCTCACCGAGGAATTGCACGTGCTGCCCGACCATCACGGCAACCGCTCGCCCCGAGCCGATCCAACACTCCGCGGGATGGTGTCCGGGCTCAAACTTTCCTCCAGCCTGGACGCGCTTGCCCTGCTCTACCTCGCGACCATCCAGGCCATCGGGTACGGCACCCGGCACATCATCGAGACGATGAACGCGTCAGGGTATCGAATCGAGACGATCGTCGCCTGCGGCGGCGACACGAAAAACGCGGTGTTTTTGCGGGAACACGCGGACGCGACCGGGTGCCGCGTACTCCTGCCCGAAGAGCCGGAGGCCGTGCTCCTCGGCTCGGCCATCCTGGGGGCGGTAGCGGCAGGGCGTTACGAGAGCGTCGCCTCTGCCATGTCGGCGATGACGCGCCCTGCGAGAATCCTCGAGCCGTCCGCCGGAGCGATCCGGAGCTTTCACGACGCGAAGTACGAGGTCTTCCGACAGCTGCATCACGATCAGCTCTCGTATCGGCAGATCATGCGCGCACGGCACGCTGCTGCGTCGCCTTCGTAAAGCTGCCGTGTCCCTGAACTAGCTGCGCACACTCCGGGACGGTGAGCGGCAAGACGCCACAAAATTCTGGAACCGATCCCAGAACGTCCTTGCAGGAAAGGCGCCCGGAAGTAAGCTCGATGTCGTGAACTGGGTCGTGAGCCGCCTACTCATGCTGTGCCCGGCGTGGGTAGCCGCCTGTACCGTCTACAACCAGGACATGCTGGTGGCGGACGACGGAGACGGCGGATCTTCGTCGGTCACGGGCGGCGTCGGAGCCACCACCGGAACCGGCGCCAGCACCTCGAGCGGCGGCACCTTCGGCTCCGGCGGCAAGGGCAACCCGGGCGGCGGTACCGACAACGGCGGCTCGGGCGGCACGGATAACGGCGGTTCCGACGGCTCGGGCGGCACCGGCAAGGGCGGCTCGAGCGCCACTGCGGGCACCGGCGGTGATTCCGGCGGAACGGGCGGCGATTCCGGCGGTTCCGGGGGCAGCTCCGGCGGCGAAGGCGGGAGTGGCGGCACCGGCCCGGTGAAGACGTATACCTATGAGCTCCTCGACGATTTCGAGGACGGTGACGCAGCCGGCAAGGTGAGCGGGGGGCGCAACCCGATGTGGTTCCTCTTCAAGGACACGACCACGGCCGGCGTGCTCCTCCCGGCCGTGCTCGAGGGCGCCACCATCCCAGCGGCAGACGCGGAAGCTCGTCCGAACAGCGCGTTCGGACTCTTCATCAGCGCCACCGGCTTCACGAGCTGGGGGGCCGGCGTCGGCGTCGACTTCGTCAACCCGAAGGATGTCTACGACGCGAGCGCGTACGCGGGCATCCGCTTCTACGCCAAGGCCACGACCACTTGGAAGCAGGTGCGGCTGAACGTCTCGCAGAAGCTGACGGACGCGAGTCAGAAGCTTTGCACCAAGTGTGACGATCACCTGGGCGTCGCGCTCAACCTGACGGATCAGTGGAAGGAGTACAAAGTGCTCTTCGCCGATCTCTCGCGCGAGGGTTGGGGCGACAAGATCGACGTGCTCCACCTCGATCAGCTCCTCGGCGTGATGTTCCTCGTGAAGCCGAACCGCTCGGTCGATTTTTGGATCGACGACATGTCGCTGATGATCGAAGAACCGGCGCCGAGCGAAGCCAAGCTCTAGTCGTAGACAGGGCGTCGAGGATCGAAAGTCGGGCCCCGCTTCCAGAGGCCCGCGCCGCTGCCGGGTCACGGTCGGTCGAAACCGTTTGCTTTCGGCCTTATCGCACGGTGGTGCACTTGCCGTGATCAATCCGGCGGGAAGCGGGAATACAACGGAGGCAAGGGGAGCGAAAGGCGCTCTTCGGGCCGGATCTGAAACCGGTTCCTGAAATCTTCCAGCGGCCTTTGCGATTGCGGATCTTCTCGCGGCGCTGTTATCGTGCCCGCGACTTTGGCCGTGAAAACGCAGCCGCTTTTTTCTTCCACCCGCGCTCCGTCACGGAGCCGCACTCCCGCTTACATCCTTTCGGTTCTGTCGTGCGCGGCGGCGCTGTCGGTGCCCGCCGTCGCACACGCGCAAGCCAAGGATGCGGAAGCCACGAGCCTCGCCGACAAGGCCATTCAAGAGGACTACCTTGCCACGCGCTTCGACGCGGCGGTGAAGAAGCTCAAGAAGGCCGTCAACCTCTGCAAGAAGGGCAAGTGCTCGGACGCGGTCCTCGCGCGCGTGCACCGCGATCTCGGAACCGTCTACATCGCGGGGCAGAACAAGCGTGAGCCCGGCAAGGCCGAGCTCAAGAAGGCGCTCGAGCTCGATCCGAACCTCGAGCTCGACGAGAGCCTCACCACCCCGGAGCTTCAGAGCGCCTTCGAAGAGGTCGGTGGCAAGCCGAAGCCCGAGCCTCCGCCCGAAGAGCCCACGGAGACGCTGGAAGAAACGCCGCCTCCGCCTCCTCCGGTCGAAGAAGACGACGACGCGCTTCGCCGCAACTGGGTGAGCCTCGGCGTCATGCAGGATTTCCTGCTCCACTCGTCGGTCGACTCGGTGTGTCTCGACGCGGCGGGCCGCGCCTCGCCGGACTATCGCTGCTTCGCCGACGACACGTTCATCGCCGATCCGGTCTACGACAGCGCCGGGAACAAGATCGGTGGCGGCGTCGGTGTCGCGACCACGCGCCTCTTGCTCGGTTACGACCGACTCTTCGGCGATCGCTGGCTCGTCGGCGCGCGCCTCGGCTTTGCCTTTGGTGGTGGCCCCGCCGCGCCGGGCAGCTCCGGCTTCATGCCGCTCCACCTCGAGGGCCGCGTCGCCGCGTACTTCGGCTCGAGCCCGTTCACCAGCACCTCGATTCGCCCTTACGCCGCGCTCGCCGGCGGGCTCGCGCAGGTGATGGACAAAGTCCCCGTCGACGTCTTCATGGACCAGGCGGGCTACAACGCGAACCAGAGCTACTCGGTCGACGCCTGGCGCCGCGCGGGCAACGTCTTCGTCTCGCTCGGTCTCGGTGCGTCGCTCCCGATCGGGCGCTCCATGGTGAGCGCCGAAGCTCGCTTCATGGAGCTCATCGGCACGAGCGGCACCGGCTTCTCGCTCGGCCTGAGCTACGCGTACGGCCTCTGATTCTGAGCTCGTGCTCGCCGACATTCGTCGGGCGCGTCTCCCGATTCACTGCCGTACCACTGGGGGAGTGACCCCGCGTCGATCCATGCACGCCGTTGTGTCGGTGTAAGCGCCGAGCCGGCCCGCCGCTTTGTGGCTGCGTCGTTTCGTTGGAGATCCAATCTCTGGAGCGCGTCTATCTACACACGCTCGAGAAGTGAGCACTCAGCTCAGCAAACTAGGGCGCGTTCGATGAATGCCAATTCATCTCTCAACAGGAAAATTAGAGCGCGGAAAATTTGGTATCGCGATCAAAGTCGGTCGTGATAAGAACGCCGGGACTGGTGAT
>JAEZYO010000119.1 GCA_023419055.1 Pseudomonadota bacterium
CGATCGGTCGTGAGCACGCTCCCGCCGCCGTCTTCCATCAGACAACCGCGATTCGGACAATGGTCGAGACCGAACGTGTGCCCGAGCTCGTGGACGGCCGTCTTGGCGAGGCGTTCCATCGCGTGAGCCGAGTTCCTTGCTCTCCTCTGGCAACGAAAAGACGAGAGCACGCAGGTTTGCCCGCCCACGCTCGCCAGGCCGAGGACGCCCCAATCTTCGTGAGGCGGCTTGCTCGTCGAGATGTCGGCGCTGGTGAGGCCGAGCACTCGCTCGGTACCCCTCGGCGCGATCTCTGCGAGAACCTCGAGCAGGATCTCGGCGCGATAGCGCCCGCGAGGCCGGTAGTACGCGCGCCGAGGAAGCTTTACGAGCGGGGCGGCGGTGACGGCCAGCTCGTAGAAGGTCGAGAGCGCAGCGGCTACCGGCGCCACGAGCGCTTCCGCTCTTCCGAGAGGTTGGAGCACGAGGGTGGTCGACTCGGCGCCGCGCGCTGTGTTCGACCAGAGGCAGGGGAGACCTGCGAGGAGCAGTCCGCGGCGCGACAGCGACGGCACGCTTCCAAGCATGACACGAACGTGCCGTCGTCGACACGGAAACGTCGACGAACCGCGCCGGCGCTCAGCGTAGGAGCTGTTGTAGGCGCTCCTTCAGCGTGCGGAGCGTGTACGGCTTCTGCAAGAAGGTTTCCATGTCTCTGCTGCCGAAACGATGGCGCATCTCCTCCTCGCTGTAGCCGCTGCAGAGCAGCACGGGGACGTCGGGGCGCAGCTTTCTGAGCTCCTGCAGCACCTGATCTCCGCCCAGATCCGGCATCGTCACGTCGAGCATGACGAACCTGATATCGGAGGCGCGGCGAGCGAACTCGAGGATCGCGTCGCGCCCGCTCTCGACCGCCAGCACCTGGAAGCCGAGATCGCGCAAGAGCAGGGACGTCACCGTTCTGACGCGCGAGTCGTCGTCCACGAGGAGCGCCGCCCCATGACCGAACCACGCGGAAGGTGCTTCCAGCTCCGGAGCCTGGGCGCCGACCAGCGCCGGGTCGGCACAGGGGATCAGCACTCGGATGGTCGTGCCCTGGCCGAGCTGGGTGTGGAGCACGATGCCGCCGGCGTGGCCACGCACGATGCCCTGCACCGCGGAGAGCCCGAGCCCGCGTCCGGTGAACTTGGTCGTGTAGAAGGGCTCGAAGAGTCGCGCGCGCGTCTCCTCGTTCATGCCGCAGCCGTCGTCCACGACCTCGATGAAGGCGTAGGTCCCGGGGGCGAGCGGGGCGTGACCGTAAAGCCCCTCGAGTTTGGCGCCGACGCGCTGGACGCCGGTGCGGATGCGGATGGTGCCGGCGCGACCTTCGAGAGCGTCGGATGCGTTGGTGATGAGGTTCATGATCACCTGCCGCATCTGTGCGACGTCGGCCTGCACCAGCGGAAGGTCCGGCGGAAGGTCGTACTCGACTCGAGCCTTCTTCGAGAGCGTCACGCTCAAGAGGTGACCCATGTCGAGCACGAGCGCGGTCAGTGAAATCGGCCGCACGTCGAAATGCCCGCGGCCCGAGTACGCCAGCATCTGGTTCGTGAGCTCGGACGCGTGGAGGGCCGCGTTGCGGACGTCGGCGACTCGCTCGACGATTCCCTGGAGCGGCTCGGCGCGGGCGAGCATGTGGAGCGCGAGCTCGGCGTTCGCCAGCACCGCTGCGAGCAGGTTGTTGAAGTCGTGAGCGATGCCGCCCGCGAGGACGCCGAGGCTCTCGAGCTTCTGGCTTTCCTGCATGTGGCGCTCGAGCAGCCGGTGCTCCGCCTCCGCGCGCTTGCGCTCGGTGATGTCACGGGCCAGGCCCACCGTGCCAATCACCGTCCCCTTCGCGTCGCACATGGGAGTCTTGAAGGTCTCGAACCATTTGACGTCGCCGCCTTCGGCGATCGGTTCTTCAATGAAGAACTTTCGGCCGCTCGTGATGACGCGGAGGTCGTCCTGCATGTACTTTTCCGCGTGCTCGACGGGCCAGACGTCGCGGTCCGTCTTGCCGAGGATCTCGCTCTGCGCGTGGCCGCACGCTCGAGCGAAGGCCTCGTTTACGGCCAGGAACACGCCGGCCGTGTTCTTCATCCAAGCCATGTGCGGGATGTTGTCCAGCAGGGCCTGCGCCTGCGCGCGAGCCCCGAGGAGCTGCTGCTCCGCTTCAGCCAGCCTCCCGAGTCGCTGCTCGAGCTCGGCCACGCGTGCGCGCAGCGCTAGTAGTTCGCTTTCGCGAAGATCAGCCACTTCAGCTCCGTCCGGCCCGTGCGCCGAGTGTCGTCGGACTCTGCCCCGATCGACGGTCCCGAGCAAGGGGAGGGCTCCGCGGGCTCGAAATCGCCGGCCCTTCGCGGCGCTTTGCGGGGACGGTGGTCGGCGCGACCGAACGCTGACGCAGAGTGCTCGTTCGCGGTCAGGGTACGGATTCGTGGTTGGGTGTCGGCGCACGCGCGGTGCCCACCGAGACGGAACGACTATTTCGCGACGACGAACGCGATGTTTCGGGAGAGCGGCTCGCGCTATCACCCTTGAGGATGGTGGACGCGAGAACACGCGCCGGAGCTTCACAGCGACGACGGCGCCACGCTATAGCCGAGGCATGGCTCTGCTTCTCCGCAGCGTCCGCACCGGATGGCTGCGCCGTTCGACCGTGCTTGCGCTGTCGCTGTCGCTCTTGCATTTCGCCGTGGAGTGCACGGCTCGGGACGAGCAGCCGCGCTCCGAAGGCGACTCTGGCGCGGCGGGCCACGAGGGCGAGGCGGGTGCAAGCGGAAACACCGGCTCCGCGGGCCAGGACGGTGTGGCGGGAGAGAGCGCGCGCGGCGGTTCGGACCACGGGAGTGGCGCGGGCGCCGGCGCGGGCGGCGGCTCGACCGACTCGGAGGGTGAGGGGGGAGCAGGCGGAGTCGGAGGTCGCGACGACTCGCCTCCCGGAGGAGGCTCTGGCCAGGGCGGCGAGGCGAATACGGGCGCGGGCGGTGAGGGAGGCTCGGAGATCGACCCGCCACCGAGTAAACCCTCCGGGTTGCCGTGCGAGGTCGAGAGCGTGCTCCGCAAGCGATGTCAGGGCTGCCACTCGCGGAACCCAGCCTCAGCGGCGATCGTGCCGTTGGTCACCTACGCGAACCTCACCGCACAGTCGAAGGTCGACCTCTCGGTCACGGTCGCGTCTCGTTCTCTGAAGCGGATCAAGGACAACGAGTCTCCGATGCCCCCCGCGCCGGTGAGCCCTCCTACCAGCGAGGAGATCGCCGTGCTCGAGGCGTGGCTAGCGGCTGGCAAGCCACCAGGTAGCTGTGAACCAGGGGGTGAACCGGGCGACCCGTACGAGGCACCGCCGGTCTGTTCCAGTGACAACTACTGGACGGGCGGCTCCAGCGGCTCTCCGTGGATGATGCCAGGAGTCGCCTGCATTGCGTGTCACAAGACCACGAACAATCGCGCACCACGCTTTGCTGTCGCGGGGACCGTCTTTCCCACCGCTCACGAACCCGACAAGTGTTACGGGGCGCCGGCCTCGACCGGCGCGTTCGTCATCATCACGGACGCCAATGGGGTCGAGCAGCCGCCGATTCCGGTCACGGGCGGAGGCAACTTCAACGCACGTTGGACGACCCTCGCGGTGCCCTACCGAGCCAAAGTGGTCCTGGGAGACAGCGAGCGCGTCATGCTCACGCCCCAAACGAGCGGCGACTGCAATGGCTGTCACACGCAAGCTGGCGCCGAGGGCGCCCGCGGTCGCATCATTCTGCCGGCGGTCACACCCTAGAGCACTTATCGGTTTGCAACCTATCGGTGTTCTCTAGTGTCTTTTTCATCGGGGCGGCACGCGCCGCCGCGCCCCGCGGAAGTGACGCGCTTCGCGATCCTCGAAGGAGGGAACTCCGCGGGGCCCCACCCCACGCGGCCGCTTTCCCCCGTCGGGGATCGACGCGCTTCGCGATCCTCGAAGGAGGGCGAAGCGC
>JAEZYO010000902.1 GCA_023419055.1 Pseudomonadota bacterium
CTCCACTCGAGCGGGCTTCGCAGCGCGAGCGAATCGCCTCGAGACCATCTTGTTCGGGGGATCGCGCTACTTGAGCGGGCGTCGCTACGCCGGAAAGACGTCGGGAAGTCGTCGCGGCCTCACGCGCACACGCGCTTCGCAGCCGGTCGAGCTCGGGCAAGCTGGCAAGCACGGCGTCGTAGCTCGGTCCAAAATCGAGCAAGCACGCGATCTCGTCCACCCCCGCCTGCCAGAGGCCCATAGCGAGCTCGCGGCAACTCTCTGCCGACCCGATCAGCGCTCGGCTTCCGACGAAGCGGTCGTACAAGAAGTTGACGAAGGCGTCCTTCTCTTGCTCCGAGAAGGCGTCGAGGTCGACCTTCTCGCCCCGGCTCGTCGCCAACCCCTTGAGCAGCGACGCGTTCGACTTCAGGAACGCGCAGTACGGCTCACGAGCGGCCTCTCGGGCTGCGTTGGCGTCTGCTCCGAGGAACGTGTGGACCATCAGGCTCACGATGCCTGTCGCCGGGTCGAAGCCCGCGCGAGCTCGCGCCTCGCGATAGAGCGCGACCTTCGAGGCGACCCCGTCGACGTCTTGGTCGAGGAGGTGCGTGAGGACGTTCGCTCCAATCTCTCCTGCGCGGACGAACGTCTCGGGTGCGCGCGCCGCCGTGATCCAAGTAGGGAGCTCGCGCTGAACCGGGCGCGGCAGAATGCGAACATCTACGAGGCGGCCATGCCCAGCGCGCGCCGAACGGGCTTCACCACGCCAGAGGCCCTGCACGGTGGGGATCGCCGCGAACATTTCGTCTTGGCGCTTGGCGTAGCGGTCGGGGAAGAAGACGAAGTCCTCAGGGTTCCATCCAGGTGCGAAGGAGATCCCCACTCGGCCACCGGAGAGATTGTCGACCATCGACCACTCTTCGGCGACCCGCACCGGATCGTGCAGAGGGAGCACGACGCTACCCGCACGCAGCGCGACTCGCGTGGTCGCAAGCGCGATGGCTGCCTGCAAGACCGCGGGGTTGGGATACAAGCCACCGAGGTTCGCAAAGTGCCGCTCCGGCACCCACACGCTCGAGAATTCGTGGCGATCCGCGAAGCGCGCGGCCTCTATCACGAGGCGGTACTTGTCCGTCAGCAGCGACTCCTCGCTGGCGGAAAAGAACATGATACCGAACTCGGGGGCGTTGCTTCTCATGACGCACTCACAGTGTTGGGCGACACTTGCTGGCTTCGTGTCACGACAGCCGGACGCAGGGCGGCGGTGGCGTGCAGTACCCACGCGCCTTCTTCGTCGCCTCGCGTATGAAAGCGCACGGTCGCGTTGCCGTCCGAGAACGCAACACTGGTTTGGAGCCGGCGCGTCTCCTTCGCACCAACGACCAACGCTTGACGAACGTCACAGCTCGAGACGTAGAAGGCCCGTTCCGGTTCTACGTACGCGGCTGCGGCTAGCGCTGTCTCCACGAGCGCGGCCACGGGCAACAACACGCCCCCTGCGTCCGCGTACTTTCCGCTGTATGGGATCTCGTTCGCGACGAGGCGCTTCTCCCAATGATGCGAGTCGGGCAGAGCGGCGACTCCGTGTAGCGCGACGCCGAGCAACGGGTGCTCCGGTCCTTGTCCGGTGATGCCCAGCGTCTCTTGCATTCGCCGCAGCTGCGCTGCGCTCGCGCGACGCAGTGACAACCCGTGGGCGGTAGCCACGACGGCGCCGCTGTCGTCGAAGAGCTCGAGATCGCCTTCGATCGACTCGGAAGGAGCGCCCTGAACTCCTGCCTCGGGCATGCGCAGACGAGCTTTGCCCCAGAGCTCCGCGCTTGGACGCCGGTGCAACGTCAGCCGCTGGAGGCCGACCGGCACATACGTTCCTGTAGCGCGGAGCTCGAGCGCAGCCGCACCGAGCAGCTGGAAGCAAGAATCGAGGATGACCGGGTGGAGCTCGAAGGCCCCGAGTCCGTTGCGGAGCTTCTCCGGAAGACTGATCCGCCCCAGCGCTTCGCCCTCCCGGAGCCAAACCTGCTCGACACCTTGGAATTGCTCGCCGTAGTCGAGTCCGTTCGCCGCCAGACCCTGATAGAACTCAGCGCGCGACATTTCGCGATTCATTCGGCGCTGAAGCACCTCGAGCGGTTCACCCACGGATGCAGGTTCGATCGCTGCCTTCGTGACCGTGCCGACAGCGCAAGGCTCCGCCGTGCCGGAGAGGACCTCGAAATCGGCGCGATTCCCGGGCGCGGAAGGCGAGTACGACACTCGCACGCCAGAGTCGTGCTGTCCGCGCACGCTCAGCGCTCTCAGGATGAGCAGGTTTTCGACGACATACGACCCAGATCCGAAGATCTCCGTGGCACCGGCGAGCGCCAGCTCCAAGTAGCCCGAAGTCGGAAAGATGGCCGTCCCGCGGACCTGATGGTCGGCGAGAAATGGTGTCTGGTCACACCCCACGTGCGCCGAGAAGCTCGTCTTAGAAGCTTCATCGGACGGCAATCGCGGCCCGAGCAACGCGTGTGCGCCGAATGCACCGCGACGCGCACCCGTGCCTGCGGGAGCATCCGCGAACCAGAAGCGACGGCGCTCGAACGGGTAGCTCGGCAGTGTGACCCGGCGACGCTCACGGCCGGCGTCGAAACCCTGCCAATTCACCGGAACTCCGCTGACGTACAACTTCCCGAGGCTCCCGAGGAGCTGCATCCAGTCCCCGCCTCCACGCCTCAAGCTCCATGCCCAAACTTCCTCGTCACTCGCCTCTCGGCGCCCTAGACCCGTCAGCACCGGCGCCGGACCCACTTCCAGGAACGTCCGGTATCCTTCATCTCTCAGCGTCTCGAGCCCGGCACGGAAGCGCACTGCCTCTCGCACGTGACGCCTCCAGTACGAGGCTCGCGTGACTTCCTCGCCGCCGCGCGCGCCCGTCACGTTCGAGATCAGGTCCAGCTGCGGAGCGCTGTAGCTCACGCTCTCGGCGATCGCCTCGAACTCATCGAGCATCGGCTCCATCAGCGCCGAATGGAAGGCATGCGACACCTTCAGCTGCTTCACCGCGACTCCGCGCGCGGCGAGTTCTTCGCTCACTCGCTGCACCGCCAGGCGCCGCCCGGAGATCACGACTTCACGCACTCCGTTCACGGCTGCGATCGAGACGTCTGCAGCCGACTTCAGAGCCGACAGAGCCACCTCTTCCGAGCAGCCGAGGGCCGCCATCGCGCCTTCTCGCGGCAGCGCCTGCATCAAACGACCGCGAGCAGCGACGAGCTTCAGCGCATCTTCCAGGCTGAACACGCCCGCCGCGCACGCTGCGACGTATTCCCCGACGCTGTGGCCCATCACTCCACGGGCTTCCACTCCCCACGAGCGCCAGAGCTGCCATAGGGACCACTCGAGCGCGAACAGTGCCGGCTGCGTGCACGCTGTCTCGTCCAGCAGTTCGCACCGGTCCTCGTACAGCACGCTGAGCAGCGGCTCCCGGAGGTGCTCTCTCAGGATCTCGGCGCACTTCTCGAGCTCCTTGCGGAAGCGCGGCTCCTTCTCGTAGAGCTCCCGACCCATTCCGGCGTACTGAGAGCCCTGACCCGTGAACAACACCGCGAGCTCGGGCGCTGTGGCCGCATCGGGCAGTTCCCCGGAGAGGACTCCTTCGGAGTTGGGGGCAGCAGTGAAGGCCGCGAGCCCTCGACGTAGCTCCTCCGCCGAGGTCACCGGAATCGCCAGCCGATGCTCGAAGTGTGAACGGCCGGCATTGGCCGTAAAACACACATCAGCGACGCTGAGCGTCGGATTCGCAGACAGGTGCTCGCTGTAGCGCGCAGCCAGCGCGCGCAATGCCCCTGAGCTTCGCGCAGACGCGGTGAACAAGTGCAAGGGACGATCCGGAAGGACCTCCTTGATCTCCCGCGTCGGAGCCTCCTCCAACACGATGTGCGCGTTCGTGCCGCTGAAGCCGAAGGAGCTCACTCCGGCGATACGCGGCTCCGAACTCGCCCAAGGCGTGGCTTCCCTCGGAACTCGAGCCGGAATTTCTTCCAGCCGAACGTACGGATTGACCTTCTCGAGATGAAGATGCGGTGGCACTTCCCGGTGCTGAAGGACCAGCACCGCCTTGATCAAGCCAGCGATCCCGGCGGCAGCCTCCAGATGTCCGAGGTTCGTCTTCGCCGATCCCAGCAAGAGCGGCTCGGTGCGTCCCTCACTCAACGCGGACGCGAGCGCGCCCACCTCGATGGGATCTCCGAGCGACGTGCCCGTACCATGAGCTTCCACGTACCCGACGCGTCCCGGTGCGACGCGCGCCCGTGCGAGCGCCTCGCGGATCAGGGCGACCTGGGCGG
The DNA here is from genome assembly GCA_023419055.1 of Pseudomonadota bacterium. The sequence goes on from JAEZYO010000902.1 coordinate 4,311, forward strand.
CTTGATTCGGCGCGGTCAGGCCATTGCTGCGGCCGTCCTGGTTGACGGCAGAGCCACGAACTACGGCCAAAACGTTGTCTCGAGCGGCGATCGCGTCAGAGAGACGTTTGAGCACCACCACACCGCAGCCTTCGCCCCGCACGTATCCGTCGGCGGAAGCATCGAACGTCTTGCAACGCCCATCTGCGGAGAGCGCTCGCAGCTTGCAGAAGTAGACCGTGGGCTCCGGCGAGAGGATCAAATTCACGCCACCGGCGAGCGCCAGATCGCATTCTCGGGAAGCGAGGCTTCGACACGCGAGGTGAATACCCACGAGCGACGACGAACAGGCGGTGTCGAGCGTGAAGCTGGGACCATGCACGCCGAGGAGGTAGGAAATGCGCCCGGCAGCGATGCTCGCGGTGTTTCCGGTGCCCGAGTAGCTGTCGATGTGCGACAGATCTGGCCGGCTCGCGATCAGCGAATAGTCGTGCGTGCTCATGCCCAGGAAGACGCCCGTCGGGCTCCCAGCGAGCTGCTGTGGTGACTGTCCCGCGTTCTCCAAAGCCTCCCAGCAGATCTCGAGCAGCAGCCGCTGCTGTGGATCCATCATCGCGGCTTCGCGCGGGCTGATGTTGAAAAACTCCGGCGCAAACGCGGCGACGTCTACGTCGAGAAACCCGCCGCGGCGCGTGTACATCTTGCCCGGCGCTTCCGGATCCTGGTCGTAGTACTCCTGCACGTCCCAGCGGTTGCCTGGCACCTCTCGGACCGCATCGATTCCGGCACGCAACAGCCGCCAGTAGCCCTCCGGGTCGTTCGCGCCCCCGGGAAATCGGCAGCCCATACCGACGATGGCGATCGGCTCCGTCGAGGCGGATTCGGCGCGCGCGACGCGCTCGCGCAAGCTTCGGATCTCGCGAAGCGCATCCCGAAGCAGCGCGCTGTGATCTTGCCCGCTCGTGGTCACGTGATTTCCTCTCTCCCTCTCGAGCCCGAGAGCTCTTGAGCCAACAACCTGGCGAGCTGCTCCTCGCCGATCTCGTCGAGATCTTCGTCTGGAGTCGAATGCGCCTTTTGCGGCGCGGCTTGCCCCATCCCCAGCACCTCTCCGGCGAGGTAGTCGGCGATGCCGTCCACCGTCGGGAACTTGAACAGCATGGTGGCCGGCAGATCACGCCCCAGGCTCGCACTCAGCGCGTTGCGAAGCTCGACCGCCATCAAAGAGTCGAACCCGAGCTCCTGGAGCGGCTGGCGAGGATCGAGGCTTTGCTCCGACCCGCGACCGAGCACGCGAGCAGCGAGCTTACGCACGTGATTCGCGAGGACACCCTTTCGCCGCGCCGGCGCAGTGGCCTCGAGTCGAGCCAAGAAGCCGTCCTGAACGGGGGCGGCGACAGTACCTCCAACGAGCTCTCGCAACAGCGGCGGTACCTGGCCAGACGGGAGCCGTCGCACGAGCGCGCTCCAGTCCGCGCGAACGATCGCCACTTGGCTCCGTCCCGTCGTATCGAGCAACACTTCCTCGAGAGCTGCGATCGCATCCCGCGGGGCAATCTCGGGGAGCGCGCCCAGGAGCGCGGAACGTCCGGAGGTTGCCGCCATTCCCGCTCCAGCCCAGGGCCCCCACGCGATGCTCAGCGCGCTGAGCCCTAGTTCACGCCGATGCTCGGCGAGCGCGTCCAGAAAGGCGTTCGCGGCCGCATAGTTCGCCTGTCCAGGCGACCCGAGCCACGACGCGATCGAAGAGAAGCACACGAACAGGTCGAGCGGAGTCTCACTCGTCAAGGCGTGCAGGTTCCAAGCGCCTTGCACTTTGGGCGCCAGCACGGGAGCGAAGCGCTCCCACGACTGCTTGGCGAGCGTCGCGTCGTCGAGGACGCCGGCGGCGTGAAACACTCCACGCAGAGGTAGCCCGGAGTCCGCGATCCTAGCGAGCACGCGTCGTACGTCACTTGCGACCGAAACGTCGCCTTGCACGACTTCGACTTCTGCGCCGTAAGCCCGCGCCCGCTCGACGAGCTGCCAGTCGAGACCAGCAGCGCCGCGGCGCCCCATCAGGACGACTCTGCCTGCTCCTCGGTGCGCGAGCCACTCCGCGAGCTCCAAACCGATCGCCCCGGTGCCGCCCGTAATCAAGTACGCACCATCGCGGCGGATGAGCCCCGTGGCCTCGCTCGAAGGGCTCCCGGTGGGCGCCATCGATAGCACGAGCTTTCCGACGTGCCGGCCCTGCGCCATGGTGCGAAATGCCGACTGCGCCTGGGAAACTGGGAAGACTTCGCGCTGCGTGGGACGCAGCTCGCCCCGAGCGAGGCCGTCCGATACGTCGCGCAGCATGGCACGAACCAATTCGGGCTCGTCTCGGCAGAGCTGCTCGAGCGACACGATGAAGTACTCGACGTCGGCTCGGAGTTCCGCGACCTGTCTTTCGTCCCAGATGCCGCGGCGGCCAATCTCGATGAAACGACCTCCGGGCTTCAATGCCGAGAGACTCAGGGGGATGAACTCTCCCGTCAGTGAATTGAGCACCACGTCGACGCCTTCACCGGCGGTCGCCTTCAAGAGCTCATCCTTGAACTGTAGGGAGCGCGAGTTGAAGATGTGCTGGACGCCGAGCCCCTTCAGCATCTCCCACTTGGGCGGGCTCGCCGTCGCGAACACCTCTGCACCGAGGCGCTGCGCGATCTGCAATGCGGCGAGACCCACACCTCCTGCACCAGAGTGGATGAGGACGCGAGTCCCTGAGCGGATGCGCGCTAGCTTCTCGAGCGCATAGAGCGCCGTCAGGAAGGTGATCGGAATACCACCAGCTTGCTCCGCGCTCAGCGTCTCCGGACTCCGTGCAACGAGCTCTGCTGGCGTCGTCACGTAGCGCGCGAAGCTTCCGGCCGCGATCCCGAAGACCGGATCGCCAACTGAGAATTCAGCAACACCCGGACCGACTGCGACCACGGTGCCCGCGCATTCGTTTCCGAGCGGCCCCGGATCCCCGGGGTACATGCCGAGAGCGCTCAGTACGTCGCGGAAGTTCAAGCCTGCGGCTGCAACCTCGACTTCGACTTCCCCGGCACTCGGCGCCCTGCGCGTTTCAGCAACGATCTCGAGCCCATCAATCTGCCCGGCCCGAACCGACTTGAGACGCCACGCCCCTGCGCCCGGCACGGACGTCGGCTCGCCGCGACGCTCGCCACGCGAGACGAGGCGAGGAACACAGCGCTCCCGCCCTCGGTACGAGATCTCGGATTCGCCATCTGCCAACACGAGCTCGGCAAGGATGCACGCCGCGTCGTTGTCAGATTCCTCACTCGGCAGATCGATCGACACCGGCTGGAGCTCCGGGTGCTCGAGCGCCACGGTGCGTACGAGGCCAAGAAGTGGCGCTTGCGAGATCCCGGCTGCATCCGCGGCGGCGCGATGAAGGCCGCGGGTGACCACCCAGAGTCCAGGGCCTGCGGCGCCCCGATGCGTGTTCATGGTCTGGACGAGCTCGAGGACGTCGCCGCACCAGCGCCTTTGAACCGCCTGGAGATCGTCCAACGAGCCCGGCTCAGCGCGGCACATGTAGAGCACGCCGCGCAACGCCGTCGAGCTCAGCACCGAACTCACGGCTTCCCGAAGACGCGCCGCTTCGTGGGGCCGCAGGACCACCACCTGATGACCCGCAGCTTGGAGCTGCGTCACGACGCGCTCGACGACTCCGCCGTGTTCCGCGACGACCAGCCATTTGCCCGGCTCGGCCTGCGAACGGGACTCGAGCGCCTTGCTGCGCCACTCGCGGTAGTAGAGAACTTCCTCCCGCTCGTTCCCGAGCAGACGGCGAACGTCTGCGGGCGCCATCGCCTTCAACCGGAGGCCTTCGATCACGGCGAGCCGCGCCCCAGTCGCGGAGTAGAGGCGCACTTCGCCGCTCCAAAGGTCCGCGTTGGCGGCACGCGGAGCCGCAACGACGTGAGCCCAGATCTCGCCTTCTTCGCGACCGAAGACTCGCATCCGCTCTGCGCCGACGGGCAAAGCGAGGCGAGTTTCCGAATCGTCCGTGAGCGCCCCGAATAGTTGGAACGCAGCGTCGAGTGTCGCGGGATGAACGTGATACCCGCACGCCGACGCACTCGAAACCGAAGCCCGAATTCGAGCAACAGCTTCTCGTTCGCCCACCCAGACCGCCTCGATGGGCCGAAATGCAGGACCGTAATCCAGCCCGCGAGCGGCCAACGAGGAGTACAGCACTTCGACAGACCGCTCGCTCGTGCAACGCTCAAGAGCGTCCGCGAGCAACGAGTCGCTCGGCGCATCCGTGGAACCAGAAGCGACGCGACATGTCGCGTGACGGCGCCAAGAAGCCTCAGTCCCACTCGCAGCGGACCGCGAGAAGATCTCGACAGTCTGTGCTCGTCCGTTCGAATCGCGGTTGACGACCGCGTGCAGAACGGGGGCCGGCTCGAGAGGCAGCGGGGCCTCGATCGCGAGCTCTGCCAACGCGCAGGGAGCCTGTGTGGCAACCAATGCCGCAGCGAGCGCGGTCTCGACGAATCCAGAAGCGGGAAAGACAGCCGTACCGGAGACGCGATGCTCCCGGAGCCAGCTCAGGTCGTCGTTGGAGACCGCGCACTCGTGGCGAACCTCGGTGCTCGATGGCAAGGACAGCCGAGCACCGAGCAACGGGTGCTCGGTGCGATGGGGCGCTGGCGCGGCCGCGCGCGGCAGGCCGGCCTCGAACCAGAAGCGACGGCGCTCGAACGGGTAGGTCGGTAGCGCCACCCGGCGACGCTCACCACCAGCGTCGAAGCCCTGCCAGTCGACGGGCGTCCCGTTGACATACAACTTCCCGAGGCTCTCGAGCAGCTGCGACCAATCGCCGCTGCCGCGTCTCAAGCTCCACGCCCAGACTTCCTCGTTGCTCGCTTCGCGGCGGCCAAGGCCGGTCAGCACCGGCGCAGGGCCCACTTCCAAAAACGTCCCGTATCCTTCGTCTCTGAGCGTCTTGAGCCCGGCTCGGAAACGCACCGCGTCACGCACGTGACGCCTCCAGTACGAGGCTCGGGTCACGTCTTCACCGCACCGCGCGCCCGTCACGTTAGAGATCAGGTCCAGCTGCGGAGCGCTGTAGCTCACGCTCTGGGCAATCGCCTCGAACTCATCGAGCATCGGGTCCATCAGCGCGGAATGGAAGGCATGCGACACTTTCAGCGCCTTCACCGCGATTCCGCGCGCGGCGAACTCTTCGCTCACCCGCTGCACCACCGCGCCCCGCCCGGAGATCACTACTTCACGCAGCCCGTTCACCGCGGCTATCGAGACGTCCGCAGCCGCGCCTTCCAACGCGGACAAGACCACGTCTTCCGAGCAGTTCAGCGCGGCCATCGCGCCGTCTCGGGGCAGCGCCTGCATCAGGCGACCACGAGCAGCGACGAGCTTCAGCGCATCTTCCAGGCTGAACACTCCCGCCGCGCACGCCGCGACGTACTCCCCTACGCTGTGGCCCATCACTCCGCGGGCCTCGATTCCCCACGAGCGCCACAGTTGCCACAACGACCACTCCAGCGCGAACAAGGCGGGCTGGGTGTACGCGGTCTCGTCCAGCAGCTCGCTCCGCTCCCCGTACATCACGCTCACGAGCGGCTCCGCGAGGTGCTCCTTCAGAATCTCGGCGCACTTGTCGAGCTCCGCACGAAACAGCGGCTCGCTCTCGTAGAGCTCCCGACCCATCCCCGGGTACTGGGAGCCCTGACCCGTAAACAGTACCGCTAGCCGCGGGGGCTTCCGCACCGCGGCTCGACTCACTTCAACGCCCGCCAGGCGTTCGCCCTGAGTCGCGAACGCATTCAGGGCACGAGCGAGTTCGGCGTGCGACGAACCTCGAACGGCAACGCGCCACGCGTGATGAGGCCGACCAACGTTCGCAGAGAAGCAGAGATCTGCGAGAGCGGTCTCTGGCGACGCCGCGATCGCGTCCGCCATTCGCGACGCGAGCTTCCCGAGCGCCTCACTGGTCCGCGCGGAGAGGCAGACGAGGTGAGACGGCCGCTCGTTACTGCGGGGAGTTACTTCCCGAAGCGGCGCTTGCTCCAAAATCAGGTGACAGTTCGTTCCACCGAATCCGAACGAGCTGACCCCTGCTCGACGCGGAGCGCCCTGGTTTGGCCACGGCACGGTCTGCTGCGGCACGAAAAGCGGCGTTCCATCGAGCACGATCGCCGGGTTCAGTCGCCGAAGGTGCAGGTGGGCCGGGATCTCCCCGTGCTCAATCGCCAGGGCGGCCTTGATCACGCCGGCAGCGCCTGCGGCTGCCTCGAGGTGCCCGATGTTCGTTTTGGCCGAGCCAATCGCACAGAACCGATCTGCGGCTCGCTCCGCGCACAGCACGTCGTGCAGCGCTTCCATCTCGATGGGGTCGCCCAGCGACGTCCCCGTGCCGTGCGCCTCGACATAGTCCAGGTCAGCAGCCGAGAGCCCGGCGTCGCGGAGCGCAGCACGAATCACCGCACGCTGAGCCAGGCCGTTCGGCGCGGTGAGCCCGTTGCTCCGACCATCCTGGTTCATGGCCGAACCACGAATGACGGCGACGATGGAGTCTCCAGACTTCAGCGCGTCCGAAAGTCGCTTGAGCACGAGCACCCCGCAGCCCTCGCCGCGCACGTAGCCGTCGGCGCCAGCGTCGAACGTGCGACAGCGGGCGCCCTTGCCCAACATGCCGGCTTGCGACAAGACGGCGGTCGCGTCGGCGGAGAGCAGCAAGTTTACGCCACCCGCAAGCGCCGTGTCGCACTCACCTCGGCGGAGGCTCTGCACCGCAAGATGAATGGCGACGAGAGACGACGAGCAAGCCGTATCGACAGCCAGGCTCGGTCCGCGAAGGTCCAGGTAATACGAGAGCCGATTCGCGGCGATGCTGAGCGCGTTCCCCGTCCCTGCGTAGGCGC
>JAEZYO010000129.1 GCA_023419055.1 Pseudomonadota bacterium
GGGCGGCTCGGCCGGCTCGACCGGCGGTAAGGGCGGCTCGGCCGGCTCGACCGGCGGCAAGGGCGGCTCGGGCGGCAAGGGCGGCTCGTCTGGCGACGGCGGCTCGGCCGGCGAAGGCACGGGCGGCGGCGACACCAGCACGGGCGGCGCCGAGACCGGCGGCGCTGGCGGTGAAGTCAACGTCGGCGGCGGCGGCGGTGAAGCCGTCGGCGGCGGCGGCGCGGGCGCCTGATCCAGCCCCCACGCGATGTTCACCACCGGTGAGCATCAACACAAACCTGGAAAGCGCGGTAGCGAACCTGCCGCGCTTTCTTTATTTCTGTAACAATCTCGGCGTGTCTCGACCGACCCTCCTGCTCTCGGCGCTCGCGGTGGCCTCCCTTGCCGGCTGTAGCCATTCGGGCGGAGCTCGCTTCTCCGGGGTGAGCGAGCCGCGCCTCGTGCAACCGGAAAACGTCGGCAGCGCCGAAGCCATTCCACCCGGCTACGAACGCATCGGCCGTGTCGCAGCTCGCTGCGACCGCGTCGAGGGCTACCAGCCGCTCGACAAGCAGCCGCTCGCCGACATCGACTGCTCGGAAGCTCGCCTCCGCGCGGCGCTCGCCGAATCCGCGGCCGAGTCGGGCGGGGAGCTGCTCGTCGGCCTCTCTTGTCAGAATCAGGGCAAGTCCCGGAGCTGCTCGGCGGGCGTCGCGCGCCCGGATGAGCCCGCCTTGTCGCGGCGCACCCTCGAGAGTGAGCGCGCGAGAGAGAAAGCTCCGGCTCCGTCGGCGGCGGAGGTGGCGCGGCTCGACGAGCCGCGCGTCGACGCGAGCTGGAACATCTTCTTGAGTTTCGAGCCGACCCTGCAGCGCTTCGAGCGCCGCTCGCGCGAACCCGTTCAGGTGGTGCGCTCCGGGGACCTTCCTCCTCATCATCTCCCGCTCGGCGACCTCGAGGCCAGCTGCGAGCGCGGGGCGTGCGACGCGAGCGAGCTCTCCTGGGCGCTTCGCGTCACGGCAGCTCGGTTCGGCGCCGACAGCCTCGCGGGGGTGCGTTGTTTCCGCACCGACGACGAGGAGGCCTGCGTCGGGACCCTGGGGGCCACCCCCGTGGACGAATCCGGCCCGAGCGCGCGCCGCTGAGCTCTCGCGACCCCATGGAAGTCATTCTGGTCCGTCACGGCGAGAGCGTCGGCAACGCCGAGGGGCGCATGCAGGGTCACAGCGACTACCCGCTCACCGAGCGCGGCCGCGCCCAGGCTCGGCGCCTCGGCGAATGGTTCGCCCGGCAGGGCATCACCTGGTCTCGCGCGTACGCCTCGCCGCTCGCGCGCGCCTGGGAGACGGCCGGCATCGTCACCTCGATCACCCGCGGGCCCGCGGTCGAGCCGGAGCCGCTCTTGAAAGAGCTGATGGCGGGAGCCCTCGAGGGCAGCACCCTCGAGGAGATCGTGTCTCGCTTTCCGCGCTTCGCGCAGCGTCACGTGACGGAGCTCGGCGATTTCTCCGAGTTCGGGGGCGAGAGCTACGACGAGGTCCAGGTCCGAGCGCGCTCGTTGCGCGACAAGCTCGAGCAATCCCACCGCTCGAACGGCGAGCGCGTGCTGCTCGTCGGGCACGGCGGGTTTCACTTCCAGCTCGCCAAGGCGCTCATCTGCGAGCCGGTGCCGCGGGTCTGCATCGTCCGCATGACCAACTGCGCGGCGACGTTGATTCGCCTGCGCGAGCGCTACGAGACGTACATGGGGGAGCTCATCTGGCACGTCCCCGTCGACTTGATGGGAGAGGGCTCGCGTGAGACCGCGCTCGAGGTAGTGTAGCGCCTCGTTGGCTCACCTCGGCTTCATCGGCGGCACCATCGAGCTCCGGGATCTCGCGCGCGACGCGTGCGACTTGCCCGCTCAGGTGCGCTGGGACGATCGCACGCAGAGCTTTCGCGCTCCGGCGATCGCGTACGCCGATATCGTGCTCGCGCTCCGCAAGGCGAAGATCCCGTACGAGGACGAGGCGCGCCGCTACGAGGAGCTCGCCACGCCCCTCTGTGTCCGCCGTGAGCCGCGCCCCTTTCAGGTCGAGGCGCTCGCGGCTTTTCGTAAGGCGAACGGTCGCGCCGTCGTCGTGCTCCCTACGGGCGCCGGCAAGAGCTACCTCGCCGTGCTCGCGATCGAAGATCGCAAGCGAAGCACGCTGGTGGTCGCTCCCACGCTCGACCTGGTACGCCAGTGGTACGACCTCTTGCGCACGAGCTTCGCCACGGAGGTCGGAATCGTCGGCGGCGGGCACTACGACCTCAAGCCGCTCACCGTCACGACGTACGACTCGGCGTACCTCAACATGGAGCACTTCGGGGCGCGCTTCGGGCTCGTGGTGTTCGATGAGTGCCACCACTTGCCCGGCAGCACCTACCGCCTGGCTGCCGAGCTCTGCCTCGCTCCTTTCCGGCTCGGCCTCTCTGCGACCCCGGAGCGCCCGGACGGGCGCGAGAGCGAGCTCTTTTCGCTGATCGGGCCCATCGCGTACCGGCGCGACATCGTCGAGCTCACCGGCGAGTACCTGGCGGAGTACGAGACCGTGCGCATCGACGTCCCGCTCAGCCAGGGTGAACGCGAAGAGTACGAGGCCGAGCGCAAGATCTACGTCGACTTCCTGCGCGCCCAGGGCATTCGCATGAGCGATCGCTCGGGCTGGAGCGACTTCATCATGCGCTCGGCGCGGAGCAGCGCGGGCCAGCGCGCCATGCAGGCGTACCGGCGCCAGCGTGAGCTCGCGTTCGCGGCGGGCCAAAAGCTCGAGCACGTGGAGCGGCTGCTCGAGCTCCACAAGGACGAGCGCACCCTGATCTTCACGCAGGACAACGCGACCGCGTACGAAGTGTCGCGGCGCTTCCTCGTGCCCGTCATCACGCACCAGACCAAGATCCGAGAACGCAGCGAGATCCTGTCGCGCTTCAGCGAGGGCACCTACGGCGCCATCGCCACCTCCAAGGTGCTGAACGAAGGAGTGGACGTGCCGGACGCCAGCGTCGCGATCGTCATCAGCGGGAGCGGCAGCGTGCGCGAGCACGTGCAGCGCCTCGGGCGCGTCCTACGCCGCAAGGGCGACAAACAAGCGATCTTGTACGAGCTCGTCTCGGCGGGCACCGGCGAGGCCTACACGAGCCAGCGCCGCCGCGCCCACAGCGCGTACGGCCAGGAGTAGCGTCGTGACGGGATGCTACGCGGCAACTGCTCCACGCAAATTACATAGACGTCGGGGGTGATCCTTCTCAGGTGGGTTCGGTGTGTCGAACAGACGCGCTCGGAGCGGCCGAAGGGCGAGCTCATTTTCGGATGAAGCCGCCGGACGTGAACGCGTGAGCTGTTGTGTCTCCAGATGAAGATCGAACGCGACTGGATGCTCCGAGGGCAAACAACGCCGCATGGTCACGCCCGGCGAGAACGAGAAATTCTGCCTCGCTGGCGACTTGAATGTCCGTACTGGCCGCTCCACACCACTCGCGTCCAAGCTGACCCAACGCACGCTGAACGAGCTCCTCGGTCGCATCGTTCTTCACTTCCTTCCGCCCTACTGCCCCGACGCCAAGGCCCGACGGTACCCGCCCGGTTACACCTGACGCCGGGTAACTGGTTCCGCAGTTTTCGACGTCGCAGTGGCCCGTCTCTTCGACTCTCATAGACCTCGTCGGAGAGCTCGACGGGTTCGAGCGAGTCGAGTCGCGACTGGTTGAGCCGCCAAGCGTACGAACCTCCTCGCGCGTGGCTTCGCGCACGGCGATGGGCAGCCCCTCGCTCAGCTTGGCCCAGCAGGTCCCTCGTTCGACCAGGAGCGCCGGCGGGTTCCAGGTCGTCGCGACCTCGGGCAGCGCCTCCGGTTGGTCGATGCGTGGGACACCCACTGGATCGCCCGCATCGGCGGCCTCGCAGGCCACCAAAAGTCCGACCACGAGCCAGCTCCCGACGCGCACCTCCCTCACTATGCCATGAGAGTCAGTGGGCTGGCGAGGAGGGTTGCGCGCTCCGGTGCGCACGGGCAAGGTCTGGCCGGATGCTGAGCTTCGAGCACGTCCGGACCAAGCGGAAGGGCCACGAGATCGTGGTCGAGCCGCTCAAGGGCGCGCTCCGCGATCGGTCGCTCGAGCTCGCGGCGGCGCTGGTTTCGGTGGCGCGCTCGCGGGTCGGCGAGACGCGAGAGGCGCTCGAGAGCGCGTTCGAGGAGCTCGAGGTCGGCCCGCGCGAGAAGCGCGTGTTCCAGGGGCTCGTCAAGCTGGTCGACGATCACTGCGAGTTCGAGTCCGAGTCGAGCATCGACCCGATAGAGCTCCGGCGCGAGATTTTCTCGCTGTCCGCCGAGCGCAGGCGGGCGGGGAACTTCGAGCGTGGCGCCGTGGTAGGTGAAGTGGCAGCGCGCCACTCGGCTACCCCACCAACCATCGAAAAGGCAATTTATGCCGATTTGAAGAGCGCGCACCGCCTCGTCAAATGCGAGGTTCCGGACGCAGAGGCGCTGCTCTCGCTCTACGAGCGCGCGCAGGTGCAGGCCGTCTTGCTGCGGGCGACGAAGGTGACGGCGAACGTGCGCTGTCGCTCGGCGGACGCGTATCGGGAGCTCTTTCGCAAGCTCAAGTTCCGGCAGCTGTTGCACAAGATCGCGCCGCTCGACGGGGGAGGGTACCGGCTCGAGATCGACGGCCCCTTCAGCCTGTTCGAGAGCGTGGCGAAATACGGGCTCGAGCTCGCGCTGACCCTGCCCGCGCTCGAAGCGTGCGACGACGTGGAGCTCACCGCCTCGATCCGCGCGCGCGAAGGCGGCGCGCCGCTCACGTTCCGCTATCGGAGCGGCGGCGTGCGCGAGGCCGGCGAGGTGAGGGTGCGCGACGAAGTGGCGGAGCTCTTGACAGCGCTCCAGGGCATCGCGAGCGCAGAGGGGCTCGAGGTCGCGCTGTCGGAGCGGATCTTGGACCTTCCGGGCCTCGGGCTCTGCGTGCCGGATCTGGTGATCCGCAAGCGCCGCGGCACTGGCAAGAAGGCGGTGGTCGACGAGGTGTTCGTCGAGCTGCTCGGGTTTTGGAGCCGTGACAGCGTGTGGAAGCGCGTGGAGCTCGTGGAGGGGGGCCTCTCGGAGCGCATCGTTTTCGCGGTGAGCTCGCGCCTGCGCGTGAGCGAGGAGGTGCTCGACGAGAGCGCTTCGGCGAGCCTCTACGTCTACAAGGGGCGCATCAATCCGCGCGCGCTCCTGCGCTCGGTGCTGGGCGTCCTCGACGCGAAGCGCTAGGTTCGGCTGAGCCTTGGACACGCTTGCCCGCCATTTCCTGGTCGAGCTCCGCGGTTGCCGCGCCGATCTCCTGAATCAACCCGATACCGTGAAGGACCTCCTGCGGCGCGCTGCCACGGAGGCCGGGGCGACCATCGTGGCGGAGGTGGTGCACGCCTACTCACCCCACGGGGTCACGGGCGTGGTCGTGATCGAGGAGAGCCATTTGAGCCTGCACACCTGGCCGGAGGAGGGGTACGCGGCCGTCGACTTCTACACCTGTGGCAAGGTTGCCGTGGAGCGGGCGGTGGCGTTGCTCGGCAAGGCGCTCGGGGCGACGAGCGTGGAAGTATTGGTCGTGGAACGCGGGCGTCCACCCGGTCAGGCGCCCTTTCACGTGCTCGCACGCGAAGAGTGAGCTACGAAAGCGGTAGCTCGTCGCGAGGAGCTCGTTCCGCGAGGGAAGGAGAGGGCATGAACGGTCACGCGATTTACCACGACGACTTCCTGCTCGAGGGCGAGCTCGCCAAGCGCCTTTATCACGAGCACGCGGCGCCTCAGCCGATCATCGATTATCACTGCCACCTGCCGCCCGATCGGATCGCGACTGACCACCGCTTCTCCACGCTGACGGAAATCTGGCTCGAAGGCGATCACTACAAGTGGCGCGCCATGCGCTCGAACGGCGTCGCGGAGCGCTTTTGCACGGGGGACGCGCCCGATTTCGAGAAGTTCCAGGCCTGGGCGCGCACGGTGCCCTTCACGCTGCGAAACCCGCTCTGGCACTGGACGCACCTCGAGCTCAAGAACCCCTTCGGCGTGACCGATCGCCTGCTCGGCCCCGACACGGCGCGCTCGATCTACGACGAGTGCAACCAGAAGCTCCGGGAGCTCTCGACGCAGGCGCTCCTCCGCCACTTTCGGGTGATCGCGGTGTGCACCACCGACGACCCGACCGATACGCTCGAGCACCACGCCGCTTACCGCGCGAGCCCGGGCTCCCGCCACACGCGCATGTTCCCGACTTTTCGGCCCGATCGGGCGCTCGCCGCCGACGACCCCGCCGCTTTCGTCCCCTGGATCGAGCGACTGGAGGCGGCCTCGGGGCGCTCGATCGCGAGCTACCGCGACTTGCTCGATGCGCTCGAGGCGCGTCACACCGCGTTCCACGAGCTCGGGTGCCGCCTCTCCGATCACGGGCTCGAGCGACTCTACTCCGCCGACTACACGAGCGAAGAGGTCGACGGAGCCTTCGTCCGCGCTCGCCGCGGCCAGACGCTCGACCCGATCCAGACCGCGAAATACCGCGCAGCGCTGCTGCACGATCTCGCCCTCCTCGACCACGCTCGCGGCTGGACCCAGCAGTTTCACCTGGGCGCGATGCGCGGCAACAACACGCGCCAGCTGCGCCGCCTCGGCCCCGACACGGGCTTCGACTCGATCGGCGACGAGCACCAGGCCCGCCCGCTCGCGCGCTTCCTCGACGGGCTCGATCAAAAAGAGAAGCTGGCGAAGACCATCCTCTACAACTTGAATCCGGCGGATAACGAGGTCATGGCCACCATGATCGGCAACTTCCAGGACGGCAGCGTGCCCGGCAAGATGCAGTGGGGCAGCGCCTGGTGGTTCCTCGATCAGCTCGACGGGATGAAGAAGCAGCTCGACGCGCTCTCGAACCTGGGCCTGCTCTCGCGCTTCGTCGGCATGTTGACCGACTCGCGCAGCTTTCTCTCGTACTCGCGCCACGAGTACTTCCGGCGCCTGCTCTGCAACCTGCTCGGTGAAGACGCGCGCCGCGGGTTGATTCCCGCCGACGAGGAGCTGCTCGGCGGCATGGTGCGGGCGATCTGCTTCGAGAACGCGCGTGACTATTTCGGGCTGGATTTGCCCGGTCTTCTCGATAGTTGAAGGGCGGCGTCAGACTCGAAGGCGCGAGCTCTCTAGCACGCGCTGGCGTGACTGAGTGTGCGAAGCGTCGTGTCCTCGCACCTGGTCCCGATTCGTTTTTACCGAAATAGCCGTTCGGAACTACGAACGGACTTGACACCTTTCGGTGCTCCTCGTGCCTCAAATCGAAGGTGGTCACGCGATTGCGCTCGAGCGCTTCACGGCTCCTCCTGTGACGCCGTCTTGCGCGAGCTTGGCTCGAAAACTCGGACAGCGGCTCGAAACGCACTCACGCGAGCAATGTCGAGCACGAAAATCGTGATGATAGACTGCCGCCATGAATCATGTGGGGACTGGTTCTGGGGATTCCGAATGGGTAAAGGCACACACGGAGCTCACCGAGCTCGCTCGGCGTCGCGCGGCCCTCGACTGGGAAGAAGGGACGGCGCTGCTGCGCGCGTTTCGAAGTGGTGCTCACCGGCACCTCGGCCATGCGAGCTTCAATGAGTACGTCGAGCGGCTCTTTGGCTACAAGCCGCGCGCCACCGAGGAGAGGCTCCGCGCGGCGCAGGCTCTCGAGAGCCTACCCGAGATGAACCGAGCACTCCGAGACGGCGAGCTCAGCTGGTCGGCGGCTCGTGAGCTCACGCGCGTGGCGACCCCGAACACCGAACGCGACTGGCTCCGAGCGACGCAGGGTAAGACCGTCCGCCAGGTCGAGAAGCTGGTTTCCGGCAGAAATCCTGGTGATCGACCCGGTGATCCGGTGCGTCCGGAAGCGCGCCGCCACGTCCTCCATTTCGACGTCAGCGCCGAGACGTTCGCGACCTTTCGCGAAGCCGTGGCCCACTTGCGGAGAAAGAGCGAGCAGCCACTCGACGACGATGCGCTCCTCCTCATGATGGCGCGCGAGATCTTGCAGGGACCGTCGGACGAAGGGCGAGCGAGTTACCAGCTGGCGATCACGACCTGTGAGCGCTGCGCACAGGGATTCCAACACGGCGCAGGCGAGCTCTTGCCGATCGAGCCGGAGATCTTGAAGATGGCGGAGTGCGACGCGCAGAGCCTGGGTGACGTGTCGGCGTCGGAGCGCCCCCACGTGGGCGATCGAGCCACTCGATCGATCCCACCGGCGGTGCGTCGTCGGGTACTGCGCCGCGATCATCGCCGCTGCGTCGTGCCGGGCTGTTGCCATGGAACCTTTCTCGACGTCCATCACCTGAGGGCGCGTTCAGAAGCTGGGACTCACGACGTCGATAACCTGGCGACGCTCTGCGCCGCTCATCATCGAGCGCTCCATCTTGGTCAGCTCACGATCGAAGGCACACCGTCCTCTGGGCTGGAGTTCCGCCACGCCGACGGCTCGAAGTACGGGAGCGCGCCGGACGCGGCTCGTATCGATGCGGTCCAGAAGGTCTTCCTGGCTCTTACCAGTCAGGGCTTCAGCGAAAAACAGGCTCGAGAAGCGCTCGCGCAGGTACCGACCGACGCGAATGCCAAGACGTGCGAACAGGTCCTCAGAGCTTCACTGCTCTGGTTGACCCGGAAGCCCCTTCGCCAATCGGTCGGACAAGCTCGAAAAGGTCCAGCGCACCCTTGGGGTGACGGCGCGAAGGCGTGACGGGCGCGAGGGCGAGCTAGCCAGCGGCGGGGCTTGAAGGCGAGTCAGCGGAGCGGCTGTTTCGATTCCTTGAAGTGATGGACTCTAGCGAATGCGGAGGTAGGTCGACGTTCGCTAAAGTCCACCGATCTTCGATGGAGAAGGCACCTCGGGAACGCTACCCAGCCGCTGACGCCGGCCGCGGCTTCTCCAGGAACACTCGCGCGCTCGGCCGCTCGAACGTCGCGTCCACGTAGCGCTCGAGGAACGCGGGCATCAAGTCGCCGTTGCGCCGCAAGCGGCCGAGCATGAAGGCGAGATCGGCGTCGGCGATGCTCCACTCCGAGAAGAGCGTGGCGCGCGCGCCGTCGTCGAGCAGCAGGGCGGCGATGCGAAACAAGCGCTCCACGTCCTTTTGCCCGCCGTCGCTGAGCGGCTCGCGAGCGCGCTCGAAGAACATGCTCTCGGTCGAGCGATCGCGGCGCAAATTCATCAGATCGGAGCGCAGCCAGCCGAGCACCTGCCGCGCGCGGGCTCGCTCGCGCACGTCCGCCGGCAACAGGCGGCGGTACTGCGGGGCAGGGAAGGCCTCGTCCAGGTACTCCACGATCGCCACCGATTCGCCGAGCACGAAGCCGTCATGATCGATGGCGGGCACGCGCCCGGTGACCGACTGGGAGCGGAACGGCTCGCTGCGGTGCTCACCGTGGCTCAGGTGGAAGGTGCGCACCTGGTACTCGAGCCCCTTTTCCTCGAGCGCCACGAGGGCCGTGAAGACGAAGGGGCTATCCCAGAG
>JAEZYO010000908.1 GCA_023419055.1 Pseudomonadota bacterium
ACGCCTACGAGTTCAGGCTGCCCCCCGAGCCGGAGCCAAGACCTTCTCGTCCGAAAGAGGCGCCCGCGACGCCGAGCGAAGCTCCTCTCGCGAACCCGCCCCCCGCCCCGGAAGCGCCCGTCGAGGTGACGGTGCAGGGCCTCTCCGGCGCCGACCGCTTGCGTGAGTCCGCGCAGGCGGTGCAAGTGATCGAGACCGAGCAAGCGCAGCGGCAAACCGCCGACCTCGCCGAGGTGCTCGCTCGCTCGGAGGGTATCGGCATCCGCCGCGGCGGCGGGCTCGGCTCGGCCACGCGCTTCTCGCTGAACGGCCTCACGGACGACCAGATCCGCTTCTTCCTCGACGGCGTCCCGCTCGAGCTCTCCGGTTACCCGTTCGGGATCGCGAACGTACCGGTCAACCTGGTCGAGCGCGTGGAGGTGTACCGCGGCGTCGTGCCCGTTCGCTTCGGGGCGGACGCGCTCGGCGGCGCCGTCAACCTCGTCACGGACGACGAGCTCTACGGGTCCCACCTCTCGGCGTCGTACCAGGCCGGCTCCTTCGACACCCAGCGCGCGACCGCTTCGGTGCGGACCCACGATCCGGCGACCGGCCTCTTCGTACGCGCGAACGCGTTCTACGACGCTACCGACAACGACTACCCGGTCGACGTCGAGGTGCCGAACGAGCAGGGGCGCCCCGTCCCGGCGCGGGCGTATCGCTTCCACGACGCTTACCGCGCGGCGGGTTGGAACGTCGAAGGCGGGCTCATCGACCGGCCCTGGGCGCGGCGCTTGCTCGCGCGCGTCTTCGTCACCGACTACACGAAAGAGCTCCAGAACAACGTGGTCATGACCGTCCCTTATGGGGAGGTCGAGTACGGCGAGAGCAACGTCGGCGGCTCGCTCCGCTATCAACAGCTGTTCTCGGAGCGCGTTCCGGTCGACGTGCTCGCCGGCTACTCGTACGGCGAGCTCCGCTTTCGCGACACCGCCGAGTGCGTGTACGACTGGTTCGGCCGCTGCGTGCACGAGCGCCTGCAGGCAGGTGAAATCGAGGCCAAGGCGCGCGATCAGCTGATCTGGGACAAGACGAGCTTCGGTCGCGTGACCGCAGGCTACCTGGCCCCCGAGCGCCAGACGTTCCGGATCGCCGTGACCCCGACCTACACGACCCGCACGGGCGACGAGCGCCGGCAGCTCGATCCGGCCGCGCGCGATCCCCTGACGGCGCAGCGCGATCTCTTCACGCTGGTGGGCGGGGTCGAGCACGAAATCGAGACTTTGGACGACGTTCTCGCGAACATCGCCTTCGTGAAGACCTACCTGCAGCGCGCCCGCTCGGAGGAGCCGCTCCCCGGTGGTCTCTTCCGGAAGCGCGATCGCGACACGCACGAGTACGGCTTCGGTGACTCGCTGCGCCTACGGCTCGGCGAGCACAGCTACGCCAAGGCTTCCTACGAATGGGCGCTCAGGCTCCCACGCCCGGACGAGGTGTTCGGCGACGGCGTGCTCGTGGTCGCGAACCTCGAGCTTTTGCCGGAAAGGAGCCACAACGCGAACCTCGGCTTCACCGCCGAGGTGCCCGCGCGCTCGCTCGGTGATCTCCGCTTCGACGTGAACGGCTTCTTGCGCGACGCGAACCACCTGATCGTGCTCCTCGGCAACGATCGCGTGTTCACGTACCAGAACGTCTTCAGCGCGCGCTCGCTCGGGGTGGAGGCGGCGGCGGGCTGGACCTCGCCCGGTGGGCTCCTGTCGCTCGACGGCAACGTGACCTATCAAGACTTTCGCAACACCGCGAGCGAGGGCACCTTCGGCTCTTTCGAGGGCGACCGCATCCCGAATCGCCCGTACCTGTTCGCGAACGGAAGCGCCCGGCTCGAGTTCACCGGCGTGGCCGCGCCGAACGACGAGCTCTCGCTCTTCTGGCACACGCGTTACGTGCACGAGTTCTTCCGCGGCTGGGAGAGCGTCGGCCTGCGCGAGTCCAAGCAGGTGGTCGAAGCGCAGCTCCTGCACTCCACGGCGCTGGTCTACCTGGTCCGCGGCGCGCTCACCACGCTCAGCTTCACGGGTGAAATCGACAACGTCACCGACGAGACGGCTTACGACTTCTTCGGCGTGCAGCGCCCCGGCCGAGCCTTCTATTTCAAGACCACCCTCGAGCATTGAGGTGGGCGCCCCACCGTCAAGGGCGCGCCGTTGCCCAATGGCGCGCCAGGTGGTCTCGTGTCGGCCCCGAGGAACGCGGTCCGGCCACGCCCGGCGCACGATCGAAGACCGTGTTCCGCGATCGAGGCGAGCTCGAGCCCGCGTTCGCCTGCTTCGAGCGTTCAGTCGAGCTGAAGCCCGCCTGGACGCGCGCGCTCCAGAGCCTCGCCACGACGGCCATGGAGCTCGGGCGCTGGCAGCGAGCCGTCGACGCTCGCGAGCGTTGGCTCGAGCAGATCCCAACCAATGTGGAGGCGCTCGGCTTGCTCTCGATCGCCCTCGAAGAGCTGAGTGAGACCGAGCGCTCCGACGAGCTCCTGGATCTCGATCGGCTAGTCCGGTTCGTGGAGCTCGAAGCGCCGCCGCCAGGCTTCGCTTCGGTCACCGAGTTCGTGCCCCACCTTGCGCATGACCGGCGAGTTTTGCGCGGAGCCGAAGGGCCCCACGGCGGCCCTCGAACGTTGGGTGGAAGCCGCCGTCGCGGAGTACACCGAGCGCCTCCGAGCGACCCTTCCAGCGCACCCGTTCATCGTGGGCGCGCCTCCGCGCTTGCGCCTGCATTCGTGGGCAGCGGTGCTCCACGGCCAGGGGCAGCTCGAACCTCACGTCCACTACGAGAGCTACGTGAGCGCCGTCTATTACGCGAAAGTTCCGAAAGGCATGGCGAACGATGCGCCGGACGCCGGATGGTTCGAGTTCAGCGGCGGACCGTCGCGCTTTCCGTGTCGACGAGCTCGCGCTCCGCGGCCGGTCGAGCCGCGTGAAGGCCTCCTGTTCCTCTTTCCGTCGTACTTTTACCACCGCACGCGGCCGTTCAGCGCGGGCGAGCCGCGCATCTCGATCGCGTTCGACGCGGTAAGTACGGCGTAGCCGTACTTACCTTCGGATTTTGTGTTGGGCCCCCCGCCAGGGGCTGCGCCGTCCTTGCGTCTCTTGCGCGCTGAACGGCCACTGCGACCGGCTTCGCCGTTTGTCGTGGGGATCGTGGTCTTGTGCGGATCGAGATCTGGTCTGCCCAAGACTGACGAGGGCGTCGCGGGAGCCGCTTCTACAGCGCCGCGAGCTCGGCTACCTCTTCGTCGGTGAGAGCGCCTGAGTAGAAGCGGAAGTCATCCACCAGCGCGGAGAGATACGGATCCGACGCGTAGACGGAGCGCCCGATCCAGTTCTGGTGAGTTTGTCCGAGGTCGCGCGGCGCGAGCGTCATGCTCGTCAGCTCCGTCTTGAGCTTGCCGTCGAGGTAGTAGCGAAGGTACGGAGGCGCGAACACCACCGCGATGTGATGCCAGAGCCCGACCGACAGCGTCTCGGTGAGCTGGATTTCGGGCGCGAGGACGCCGGCGTTGCGTACGGCGATGTGCGTGCCGGGCGCGCCCGTGTTGAAGTTCCAACCGGTGGGTGAGTAGTAGAACCAGTTGAGATCGCTCGAGTTGAAATCGAACAGGCGATCCCACGGCTGAGCGGTGCTGAGCTTGATCCAGGAAGCGATGGAGACGGCTTCCTTACCCGCCAGGAGGTCAGCGGGGAGCGCCACGTACTGCTTCTTGGTCCCGTCGAGCTTGATGGCGCCGTCGATCTGACCTTCTTCTCCTTCCGGAAGGGAGTCGCCGGTGAGCGTCCCGTGGTGACCGTTGCCGCTTTCGTCGATGGCCTCGAAGGTGGAAAGATCGTCGAAGGTGTAGTGGATCTGGAGCACTGCGGGCGGCAAGACGACGACCCCGGGCTCACCGCCTTCTCCGCCGTCGGCAGGCGTCGTGGGCTCGCCGTCACCGGCCTGGCCGCCCTCTCCGCTGGGTGGCATGCCCCCTTGGCCGTTGCTCTCGGCGGCGCTGCCGCCCGTGCCCGCCGCGGGTCCGCTGCCGCTCGAGCTCTGGCTGCCGCCGTTGCCGGCGCTCGTGCCGCCGCTCGCTCCGCTTCCTGCCGCGGCGGCCACGCCGAAGACCTCGTCCTCGGAAGGCACGCCGAGCGAACACGCGAAGGCGGCGAGGGCACCGGAAGCGATGGCGATGAGGCGATTCGAAGAAGGGAGGCCTAGAGTCTTCATGACGTGCTCCGAGGGATGCGTGGGCTACGGCCCGAGCGAGATCGGCCAATCCGAGCTGTCGAAGCTGAGCGGCGCGATGCGCAGAGTGGGGACGCCGCCGTCGTCGGCGTCGTAAGAGTGGTAGACGTTGAAATACTGGTTCCCGGTGTGGAGGACGGCGTTGTGTCCCGGACCCCGGAAGCGCTCGCCACCCTCGAGGACCAGGGTTCCGCCGCCCGAGAGCAGCTCGACCCCGTCGCGATCGGCGTACGGCCCGGTGATGCTGCTCGAGCGACCGACCATGATCTTGTAGGTGCTGTTCGAACCCTGACAGCAGGAGTCGACCGACTCGAACAAGTAGTAGTAGCCGCCGCGGTAGACGATGTGCGGAGCTTCGACGGCGGCGTTGTTGCGGGTCGAGATCGAGAACAGATCGGGCCCGTCGCGCTTACCGTCCGCGTCGAGCCGGATCAGCTTGATACCGCTCCAAAAGCTCCCGAAGGCGAGCCAGAGCTTCCCGCTCGCGTCCTCGACCGGGCTCGGATCGATCGCGTTCCAGTTGTCGCTGGTCTCGCCGAGGTTCGAGCAGATGACGGCCTGGCCTTGATCGACCCAGGTCGTCTCCGGACCGAGCTCGCTCGCCGTCGCGTGCCCGATGCACGAGTGATTGCTGCCGAAGCTCGAGGCCGAGTAGTAGAGGTGCCACTTGCCGCCGAAGTACCGCACCTCGGGCGCCCAGAGGATGTTCTCGGTACCCGTGGTCGTGATCCACGGCGGCTCGGTCTCGAACACCGGGTCCAGCAGCGTCCACTCGTGCAGATCGCTCGAGCGCCGCACCTGCACACCGAAGCCGGTCGAGAACAGGTAGAACTCGTCGCCGGCCTGGACGAGCGACGGGTCGTGGACGTCTTGAATGTCGCCCGTGAGCTCGAGCATCTCGAGCGGAGCGGGTGGTTCACCGCCGTCGCCGCCGACGCCAGGGTCCCCCCCCTGACCGGCACTCGCTGGCGTCCCGCCCGCTCCCGCCCCGGCCGGTGGCGCGCCGGCACTCGCGCCACCGTCGGACGCGGCGCCGCCCGATCCGGCGCCGCCGCTGGTGTTCGTTCCCGCTTCGTTCGAGGCGCCGCTCGCGCCAGAGCTCCCGCCCTGACCGAGGGGCCCCGCAGCCTCGAAGGAGCTGCAA
>JAEZYO010000251.1 GCA_023419055.1 Pseudomonadota bacterium
GGCGCGTTCTTCGGAGCGCGCCCTCGCCGTGCGTCAGCCTAGTGAGTGATGGGGGCGGTCGAGACGATGAAGTCGTCGTAGTCGAGCGTTTGATTCATGAGCGGCGCGTAGCTCATGTCGCTGCCGCCGAAGAACGTCGAGAAATAGAGCGTGTCGATCTCGAAGCTCGCGCTCGCGGACCTATAGACCATGTCGCCTACCGCGAGCACGGGCTCTCCGTCGACCCAGGCTTCGAGCACGCCGTCCGCCTTGCCGGGGGTGTTCATCACGACGTGATGCTCGAGGGTGTGCCAGGTGCCGCGCTCGAACGAGAACGGGCTGCCGTCGCTCTCGTAGTCGAAGTCGTCCCCGCACGCGGACTTCTTCTCCGCGTAGTAGACGTACTGGACGGCCCTCCCCATCGTTCGCCACATGCCGCGCGCCGAGAAGCCGTTGTCGTCCGTGACGCACCCGGTCGGCGCCGTTCCGCCGACGAGCCCCGGGAGCTTGCCGCCCTTGACGAACTGAAAGTTCATCGAGAAGCGCACTCGGTACGAGAGGTAGAGGTCGGCGTAGGCCTGCTTCAGGGGCACCTTGAACTGCACCCCGCCGTCGGTGGGACCGTACTCACCACCCTTGAAGGTGACGCGCAGGAAATGGTCCTCGCCCGTGACGACGATCTTGGCGCGCTGCTGGTCGAGCCCGTCGTTCCACTCGGGCGCCCTGCCGAAATCACCCTCGACCATGTCCTGGGTGTAGGTGCCCGCCTCGCGCTCCTGGAAGTCCGCATGAAGAATGATGGGGTCGACTGCCGTCGTTCCACCGCTTCCGCCGCCGTCGGTGCCGGCGGTGCCTGCCACGCTTCCGCCCGCACCTCCGCTCTCTTGCGTGCCGCCGCTTCCGCCGGTTCCACCCGAGCCACCGAGAGGATCGGTGCCGCCGCTCGAGCCGCCCGCGCTGCTGGTGCCGGCCACGCTGGAGCCGCCGGAACCATCCGAGCCGTCTTCTCCGGCGACGCCGCCAGTGCTCGCTTTATCGCTTCCACCCGAGCCCGTGATGCCGCTCGAGGCGCCGCCGCTCGACGGGCCGATGTTCGACGCGCCGCCGCTTTCGGGAGGGTTCGCCCAGAATTGGACGGACTCGGAAGTGCAAGCCAGGAGCGCCGGCGCGGCGCAGCAGCTGATGCACACGGCGAGGGAGAGAGAAGATCGCATCTGATCGCTCCGAGCTCGGAACGAACGCAGCGGGGCGTTCGTCCGTTCGGCGACAGATTCCCGCGTCTCTCGCTGGGTAGCAAGCGCCGAAGAACCCACTTCGAGCACAGAAATGCGCGCCATGCCGCCACCGTCGCATCTTTCGGATCGCGCGAGAGAAAGGTGCGATACGGCCTGACGTCACGGCCGTTCGTCACGCGGTCGATCTCGGACTATACCGACCAGCGTGGAGCTCCCGGTCAATCCACCGATCCTTCCGATGTTGGCTCAGCGCGTCGCCGCGCTGCCCGAAGCCGGCGACTACCTCTTCGAACCGAAGTGGGATGGGTTTCGCACGTTGGTCTTCCGGGACGGTGACGATATCTTCTTGCAGAGCCGCGACGAGAAGCCGCTCAACCGCTATTTCCCCGAGCTCATCGAGCCGCTCAAGGCGGGCCTCCCGAGCCGCTGCGTCCTCGACGGCGAGCTCGTCATCGCGAAAGGTGGCGCGCTCGACTTCGAGGCGCTCCAGCTCCGGGTGCACCCGGCGGCCTCGCGGGTGAAGCTCTTGTCGCAGGAAATCCCGGCTTCCATGGTCTTTTTCGACCTCCTGTGCGAGGGAGACCGCGACCTCCGGGAGGAGCCCTTCGAGCGCCGGAGGGAGCGGCTCGAGGCGCTGCTTTCGACGGCCGCTCCACCTTTGATCCTGACGCCGGCTACGCGCGATCGCGTCCTTGCGGCGGACTGGTTCGCCCGCTTCGAGGGCGCGGGTTTCGACGGCGTGATGGCCAAGCCTATTTCCGGCACGTACGTGCCGAACAAGCGCGTGATGCTGAAGGTGAAGCACGAGCGCGACTGCGACTGCGTGGTGGCGGGTTTTCGCTGGCACAAAAAGGGCAACCGCGACGCGGTGGGCTCGCTCCTGCTCGGGCTCTACGACGACGACGGGAATCTTCATCATGTCGGCGTGTGTGCGTCGTTCACGGACAAGAAGCGCCGCGAGCTCGTGGAGTTTCTCGCCCCGTATCGCGAGAACGCGCTCGCCTTTCACCCGTGGAAGGCGTGGGCCGGCGAGATCACGGCGAGCGGCGCCGATCAGCGCATGCCCGGCGGGAAGAGCCGCTGGAGCCAGGGCAAGGATCTCTCCTGGGAGCCGCTGCGCCCGGAGCTCGTGGTGGAGGTCGCGTACGATCACATGCAGGGGTCGCGCTTCCGCCACACGGCTCAATTTCGGCGCTTTCGCGCCGACAAGCCGCCGCGCGCCTGCGATTACGCGCAGCTCGAGGTCGTGCCCGCGCAGGAGCTCGCCGAGATCTTCGGGCGCTGAGCGGTGATCAGGCCTTCGGTTTGCGCTTCTTGACGGCCTCGCGAAACTCGCGCGTCGGATCGTCGTCGGGATCCGGCGTCTCTTGAGGCGGGCGCTCGGCCTCGGGCACGTGGCGCAGGTTGACGCGGATGCGCGTCCACGTCGACGAGCGACCCCGCATCGAGTCCACGAGCACGTCGTCGACGGCGAGGAGCCGCGCGACGTCCGGATACTTCGCCTTCCAGCGCTCGAGCCCGTCGAGCGCCGCTTGCTTGTCGGGCGAGTTCGCGACGACGACGAGCGGCATCTTGGCGCGCGGCTTCGCCTTCGCGCCCTTGGCTCGAGAAGGCGCGACGCGCGTCCCTTCGCCGCTCGTCTTGCGAAAGTGCGGGGGCCAAGGCGCGTCACCGAGGCCCGCTGCCTCATCGCGCGCCGCGAGCTCCAGGAGCCGTTCGAGGGAGCCCGGTTTCGAGTCGATGGAAGCGTGCGGATCGCCGGCGCTTCGGAAGCGCGCCGGCATCGTCAGCAGCGTGAAATCAGCGGGTTCGCAGTCGGGGACCTCGTCCCAAGTCAAGGGCGCCGAGACGCGCGCGTCGGGGAGCGGACGGACCGAGTACGCCGAGCAGGTGGTGCGATCCTTCGCGTTCTGGTTGTAGTCGAGGAAGACGCCGTGGCGCTCTTCCTTCCACCATTTCGAGGTCGCGACGTCGGGCAAGCGGCGCTCGATCTCGCGGGACAGCGCGAGGGCGGCGCGCCGCACGTCGGAGAAGCCGAAAAGAGGCTCGATGCGCACGTTGACGTGCATGCCGCGCGAGCCGCTGGTCTTCGGGTAGCCCGTGAGGCCGAGCTCGTCGAGCAAGGCTCGGACCTCGAGCGCGACGCGGCGCACGTCCGCCCAGGGGACGCCGGGCCCAGGATCGAGATCGATTCGTAACTCGTTCGGGTGTTCGAGATCGCTCGAGAGCACCGGGTGCGGGTGGAGCTCCAGGCAGCCGAGGTTCACGATCCAGGCGAGCCCTGCGGCGTCGTCCACGACGACCTCCTCCGCGGTGCGACCGGAGGGGAACGAGAGCGTGACCGTGCGGAGCCACTCGGGCCGGCCCTCCGGCGCGCGCTTCTGGTAGAAGGGCGGCGCTTCCGCCCCGTTCACGAAGCGCTTGAGCACGATCGGGCGGTCACGAATCCCGCCGAGCGCTCCCTCCGCGACGGACAGGTAGTACTTCACCACGTCGAGCTTGGTGAGCCTGACTTCTTTCGTGAAATAGGGCTTGTCGGGGTGGGTGACGCGCACGTCACGCCCCGCTATCGAGAGCACCTCTGCCTCGGCGTGGTCAGCCACCCGAGAAGGGTACACGAGCCTCACGGCCCTCGCCCGAATTTCGGGTAAACCAGGGAGGTGTCCGACACCAAGCAAGACGTCCTGGACATGCTCCGAGAGCTCACCGAGCTCACCCTGCTCGACGAGGGCGACCCGCAATCGTTTCGGGTGCGGGCGTACGAGAATGCAGCGGTCTCGATCGCCGCGCAGGCGACCGACCTCGGACGCTTGAGCGCCCGGGAGCTCCAGAAGATTCAGGGCGTGGGCAAGAGCACCGCCGAGAAGATTCTCGAGCTCTTGTCGACGGGCAAGGTGCAGAAACTCGAGGCGCTACGGCAGAAGTACCCGCGGAGCCTCGTCGCTCTCCTCCGCATCCAGGGGCTCGGCCCGAAGGCGGTCATCCGCCTGCAGCGCGAGCTCGGCGTCACGTCGCTCGACGATTTGAAGCGGGTGATAGCCGAGCACAAGCTCCGCGATCTGAAGGGCTTCGGGCCAAAATCCGAGGAGAAGCTCGCGCAGTCGCTCGCCCGGCTGGAGCAGCAGGGCGCGCTCGGTCGCTCACCCATCTCCGTGGCGCTACCCCACGCCGAGCGATTGGTGGCGGAGCTCCTCGGGGTACCCTGCGTCGAGCGCGCCGCGTATTGCGGCTCGCTGCGGCGCTTCTCCGAGACGATCGGTGACATCGACATCGTGGTGGTGTCGAGCGAGCCGGAGCGAGTGATGCAGGCGGTCGTCGAGCTGCCGCAGGTCGAACGCGTGATCGCGCGGGGCGAGTCGAAGACCAGCGTCGTGACGCAGCGCGGGATTCAGGTCGATGTCCGCGTGGTGGCCGAGCACCAGCTCGGCGCGGCGCTCCTCTACTTCACCGGATCGAAGGCCCACAACGTCAAGCTCCGCATGCGTGCGCTCGCGCGCGGCCTCACGTTGAACGAGTATGCGCTCTCCGAGCTCGAGGGCGGCAAGGTGGTGGCGAGCGAGACCGAGGAGGAGATCTACCGCGCGCTCGGCCTGCCGTTCATCCCGCCGGTCCTGCGCGAGGACACGGGAGAAATCGAGGCCGCCGAGCAGGGGCTCTTGCCGCGACCGATCGGGGTCATCGGCGGTGACTTTCACGTCCACACGTCGCTCTCCGGCGACGGCCGCTCCACCCTCGAAGAGATGGTCGCCGAGGCTCGGGCGCGCGGGTACTCGGTGCTCGCGATCACCGATCACGCCGAGGGCACGCTGCCCGGAGTCGGTCGCGAGGCGCTCCTCGAACAGCGCGAGCAGGTGCGCACCATGAACGAGAAGCTCGGCGGCGAGCTCCGACTTCTGCACGGGGTAGAGCTCAACATCGGTCCGGAAGGTGATCTCGATTTCGATCCCGAGTTCCGCCGAAGCTTCGATTATTGCCTGGCGTCGGTGCACTCGCACTTCGAGCTCGATCGAGCGACGCAGACGCGCCGCATCGTTCGCGCGATGCAGGATCCGAGCGTCAGAATGATAGGTCACCTCACGGCGCGCATGATCGGGGGCCGTCCCCCGATCGACCTCGACATCCCCGCCGTGCTCGACGCGGCCGAAGCAACCGAAACGGCTCTCGAGGTGAACGGTGCGCTCCCGCGGCTCGACGTTTCGGTGGACGTGCTGCGCCAGGCGGCGGGACGCCGGATCACCTTCGTGCTCACGAGCGACGCGCACGATACGCGAGAGCTCCGGTTGGTGGAGTACGCGGCCAAGAACGTGGAGCGCGCCGGGCTCGACCCCGACCGCGTGGCCAATACCTGGGCGAGGGCGCGAATGCAGGAGTGGTTGGCGAGGAGTTAACAGCCGATGGTCGAAGGAAGAAGAGACGGCAGTGTGTCCAAGTTATGGAAATTATTGGCTATTAATTGTTAACTTCCGCGATCGAAAAAAAGTTGCCCGCGCTGTCGATCTCGGGAGGGCTCGGTCGTCGCCTCAGTGAACGACGAAGAGGAGAACGACGATGCGATTCATGATGCTGATCAAGAGCGACGCGCAGGCCGAAGCCGGAATCATGCCGTCCCCCGAGGTGTTCGAGGCGATGGGGAAATACAATCAGGAGCTCATCGCGGCCGGTGCGATGTTGGGCGGCGAGGGCTTCAAGGCGAGCTCGAAAGGGCTCCGGGTCCATCAACGCAAGGACGAGGTCAGCATCCAAGAAGGGCCGCTCGCTGCCCCGCACGAGGTCGTCGCCGGCTACTGGATCCTCTCCGTGAAATCGCGGGAAGAAGCGGTCGCCTGGGCGAAGCGAGTGCCCTGCTTCGAGGGTGAGGTCGAGCTTCGCGAGATCTTCGAGCTCGAAGACTTCCCCGTGGACGCGAGCGAACAGCCGGGAGGTTGGCGCGACTTCGAGGCGGAGGCCCGAAACGCGGCGCCTCCAGCTCGGATCCCGGGGACCAGGCGCTTCGTCGTGTTGTTGCAGGGCGACGCCGCCACGGAGTCGGGCGTCTTGGCCGCGCCCGAGGTCCTTTCGGAGATGGGCACGTTCATGGAGGAGCTCACTCGGGCGGGTGCGTTGCTCGGCGGTGACGGCCTCAAGCCGAGCTCGAGCGCCGCGAAGGTGCGCTTCAGCGGTGGAAAGCCGTCGCTCGTGGACGGACCCTTCACGGAGTCGAAGGAGCTCGTCGCCGGCTTCTCGGTCGTTCAGGTGAAGACGAAGCAAGAGGCGATCACGCTGGCGAAGCGCTGGCTCGACATTCACGTGCGCGGCACCGGCGTCGAGAAGGGAACGATCGAGATTCGAGAGCCGTTCGAGATCGAGGATTTTGCCGCCTGAGACTCGGAGAAAAGGAGAAAAGTCATGCGATTCATGTTGTTGGTGAAGGGTAATGCGGAGTCCGAAGCGGGAGTCCTCCCGACCCCGGCGGAGCTCGAAGAGATGGGGAAGTTCAACGATCAGATGATCAAGGCGGGCATCATGCTGGCGGGTGACGGGCTCCAGGCGAGCTCGAAGGGAGCGCGCGTGAAGTTCAAAGACCGAAAGCCCACGGTCGTCGACGGCCCGTTCGCCGAAGCGAAGGAGCTCGTGGCGGGCTACTGGATCATCCAGGTGAAGTCGAAGGAGGAAGCCATCGAGTGGGCGCGTCGCGTCCCGTTCGTCGACGGGGAGATCGAGGTGCGCCAGATCTTCGAGCTCGAAGACTTCGCGATGGCCCCCGACGTGATGGCGGACTGGAAGGGGCGAGAGCAAGCGTTCAAAGATCAGGGGCAGTAAGGACGAGGAGAGCGCCGAGCATGCGATTCATCTGCATCTTCACGCCTGACCCGACGAAGCGCTCCGAACCCCCGACTCCGGAGCAGCACCTCGAGCTCGGCAGGTTCGTCGACGAGAACCGCGCGAGCGGAAGGCTGATCGCGAGCGGCGGCATGTACCCGGTGGCGCACGGCGGAGCTCACCTTGCCGCGCGCGGCGGCGAGGTGAGGGTGCTCGACGGCCCCTACGCCGAGAGCAAGGAGGTCATCGCTGGCTTCGCGCTGGTCGACGTGAAGGATCGCGAGGAGGCGATCGCGCTCGGGCGTCGCTTCCTCTCGCTCGCCGGAGACGGTGAAGCGCTCGTTTACGAGGTCGAAGACAATCCTCCAGGCTGTGGCTGAGCCCGGCGAGTAGCAGGAGCGTAATCCTTGCGCTATCGGTCAAAAGTGCTCTAGTCCGGGTCCGTGACGGACCTCGACACCGCCCGCGCGATCCACGCCGTCTTCCGCATCGAGTCGCCTCGCATCATCGCCGGCCTCACGCGCATGGTGCGCGACGTCGGCCTCGCCGAGGAGCTCGCGCAAGATGCGCTGGTGACCGCGCTCGAGCACTGGCCCGAATCGGGCGTTCCGGAGAACCCGGGCGCCTGGTTGATGGCGACGGCCAAGCGGCGCGCCATCGACGAGCTCCGGCGCACGCGCCGGGTAGAGCGCAAGCACGAGGAGCTCGGTCACGAGCTCGAAGCGCGGCAGGGCAAGATGCCTGACATCGAGGCTGCCATCGACGAGGACCTGGGAGACGATCTCTTGCGCCTCGTGTTCACGTCTTGTCACCCGGTCCTCTCGACCGAGGCGCGCGTCGCGCTCACCCTGCGGCTGCTGGGCGGGCTCACGACGGACGAGATCGCTCGCGCCTTCCTGGTCCCGGAGCCCACCATCGCGCAGCGTATCGTGCGCGCCAAGAAGACGCTCGCCGAGAAGCAGGTTCCCTTCGAGGTCCCGCGCGGGCCGGAGCTCGCGGAGCGTCTCGCCTCGGTGCTCGAGGTCATTTACCTGATCTTCAACGAAGGTTATTCCGCGACCGCCGGGGACGACTGGATGCGCCCCGCGCTCTGCGAAGACGCGCTCCGGCTCGGGCGCGTGCTCGCCGGCCTCGCTCCGAAGGAAGCGGAGGTCCACGGCCTGGTGGCGTTGATGGAGATCCAGGCGTCGCGCTCCAAGGCTCGTGTCGGGCCGAACGGCGAGCCCATCCTCCTCCTCGACCAGAACCGCGGCCGCTGGGACCATTTGTTGATCCGACGCGGCCTCGCCGCGCTCGCGCGAGCGGAGGAGCTCGGGGGCGCCCGGGGGCCCTACGCGCTGCAAGCGGCGATCGCCGCGTGTCACGCGCGCGCCAAGACGGCCGAGGAGACCGACTGGCGCCGCATCGCGGTCCTCTACTACGCGCTCGCGCAGCGGACACCTTCGCCGATCGTCGAGCTCAATCGCGCCGTGGCGGTCGGGATGGCGTTCGGACCAGAGGCGGGCCTGCGCCTGGTCGACGCTCTGCGCGAAGAGCCCTCGCTCGCGAAGTATCACCTGCTCCCGAGCGTGCGAGGCGACCTGCTCGCCAAGCTCGAGCGTCACGAGGAGGCCGCGACCGAGTTCGAGCGTGCGGCGAGCCTCACCCGGAATGCGCGCGAGCAGAGCTTGCTCGAAGAGCGCGCCCGAGCGAGTCGCGCGCAAACGAAGGCCTCGCACTGAATCGCACCCGGAAAAAGTGGAGCGCGACAGCTTGACTCTCCAGTAACTGGAGGTCCCATAGTTCCCGCATGGCGAAGGAGCGACTCACCATCGGTGAGCTCTCGCGTCGGACGGGAGTTCCGGTCAAAACCCTGCGATTTTACTCGGACGAGGGCCTCTTGCCCCCGCTCGAGCGGTCGGAGGGCCGCTATCGGCTCTACGGAGACGAAGCGCTCGTCCGGCTCGATCTGGTCCGCACGCTGCGGGAAGCGGGCCTGAGCCTCGACTCGATCAAAAAGGTGCTCCGGCGCGAGACGTCGCTCGCCGAAGCGCTGTCGCTCCGGCTCGCAGCGGTGGAAGCACACCTGGCCTCCCTTTCCCGAATCAGGGCGGCGCTGCGCGCGGCCCTCCGCTCCGAGCCGACCGAAGACGACGTGAGGAGGCTGTGCGCCGTGACCCGACTTTCCAACGAAGAGCGTAAGGCAGTGATCCAGGGCTTCTACGATCGAATCGCCGAAGGCATCCCGATCGACGAGCAGTGGAAGCGGCAGATGATCGAGGCGAGCGCGCCGAAGCTCCCCGACAATCCCAGCCCCGAGCAGCTCGACGCGTGGATCGAGCTCGCGGAGCTCGTCTCCGATCCGACCTTCGTCGAGCGCCTACGAGACAGCGCGAAGGAGGTCTGGGGGAAGTTCGACATGCAGGCGATGCGGCTCGCCGGCGATGAGGCAACGCTCGCAGCGAAGGACGCGGAGGCGCGCGGCGTCGCTCCCGAGAGTGAGGAAGCTCGAGCGATCGTGGAGCGCTACGGGGCACGGCTCGCTGTCGCCAAGGGCGAGAGCTTCGACGCCGACTCTCGGCGCGCGATCCGAGAGCGATTCGAGCGCCACGACCCGCGCGAAGGTCGCTACTGGGAGCTCGTGGGCGTGATGAACGGCAGGCCAGCCATGTCGAGCGACGTGAAGGCCTGGGCGCTCATCAAGGCCGCGGTGCTGCACCATTTCACCTGATGGTGGCGGCCGGGGCTTGACGGTCCGAAGGCTGGACGCCATATAGCCACCAGGTTATCTAACCGAGAGGTTATATGCAACAAGCCGAGCTGCTCGATCGCACGTTCGCCGCGCTGGCCGACCCCACGCGCCGGGCCATTTTGGCCCGGTTGGCGCAGGGAGAGGCGAGCGTCACGGAGCTCGCCGAACCTTTCGACATGAGCCAGCCGGCGATCTCCAAGC
>JAEZYO010000255.1 GCA_023419055.1 Pseudomonadota bacterium
CCGCCAAGTTGGTCGGTTCTCCGCGGGTGATGGGCACACGCTCTCCCACGCCCCGACGATCAGCGTGTCCTCGGTCGCTGCGAGCGACCAGGGGATGTGGGGAACGTAGGCGAGTCGTTCGGCGGGGCCGCCGCTCTTCGAGAATCGGAAGACGCGCTCGTTTCCGTCGATGTAGTAGAGGTAGCTGCCGGCGAGCTCCGGGTCGTTGATGTCGAGCCCGGTCGCCAGGTCTTCGCGCGCGGCCCCGCTCAAGGCGATGCGCGAAAGAGCCGTAGTTTCGGCGTTGTAAACGTAGGCGTGCGTGCCATCGATGCCGAGGATACTTTCGCCGTCAGCCGTGCTGAAGAGCTCGAGAGGCGTTGCGGCGCTGCTCGCGGCCGGTACTTCGAAGACCTTGCGTGCGGCGTCCTGATCGGTTTGATCGCCGCGCTCGAGCAAGAGAAGGTTGGCGCCGGCCTCCCAGACTTCGGTGAACTCGCCCGTCGCAACCACCTCAGCAACGCCGCCGGTCAGTGATAGTCGCCGGATAGAGCCGCTCGCGCCCCAAAAAAAGATGCCGGAGTCGGTCACGACCAGGCTGCTGTACAGCGAGGTGTCCGTTGCGGTCAAAGTGGTTCGAGCGGTGAATCTTCGAGCGGCGTCCCGCTCCGGGGAAGACAAGGCGGTCCCTCGCTGACGACTGCCGCGGGATCCTGCGCGGCTCCGGTCCCGGCGCTGCCCTCGCCCGAAGTGCCTCCGCTTCCCGCCGAGCTCGAACCGCCTCCGGAGTTCGCTCCGCCGCTCGGGGCCCGCTATCGCCCTCGGAGCTGCAGCCCGCCGAGAACACGAGCGTTGCGAGCCCCCAGCGTCCACCAAGCTGTTCTCACTCGTTCCTCCTACCTTCCGCGCCGTCGTACGCCTTCGCTCGAGAAAGCCTTCCTTGACGCGCGGACGGTTCGTGACAAACTGCGCGTCGTTCCGAATTTCCGGGACCACCACGCGAGGAGCCACGCACGATGTACGCCGCAATCGATGCCGTCGAAGTTCGTCCCTCCTCGCGTTCGCGCGCCTGATTCAGCGCGCAGCGTGAGCTCGGGGCTGACGCACTTCGCGATCCCCGGAGAGTGACCGCCGGCGCCCTCGTGCGTCGGCGTATCGCGCTCGGCAGCGCCCCGTCGGGGCGCGCCTCCGCCAGTGGTTTTTCGGGCCGCTCCATAGCGGCCGTTCCCGGACGAGTTATCTCGATGAATTTGGATTTCGATTACCCGGCTCTCGTCGAGCTGGGTTGGACGCCTTTTTTTCAGCAGCAGTTCGCCGCGCTTTCGGAGCCGAGCTCCGCGCCTGAGCGCGTCGTGGCCGAGCAGCGTGGTGAGTACACGCTGCTTGGCGCGCGCGGCGAGCGACGCGCGGTCCTGAGCGGACGCGTGCGCCACCACCATCGCCCGGACGCATGGCCGTGTGTCGGAGACTTCGTGCTCTGCGACGCGGCCGAGGGCACGCCCGGTCGCGTCGATCACGTGTTCGACCGCGCGACCCTGCTCGCGCGGAAGGCGGTGGGTCCTTCCTCGCAGCCACAGCTGATCGCGGCCAACGTGGACCTGGTCGTGATCGTGGCAGCGCTTTCGAGCGAAGATGCGGACGAGCGGGTCAAGGCACGAGGGCTGAACGTGCGCCGTATCGAGCGCTACCTCGCCCTCGTTCGCGAGAGCGGCGCCCGCGCGGTCGTCGCCGTCAACAAGGGTGATCTCTCGGAGGAGAGCGCGAGCCTCGCCGCGGAGCTCTCGGACGAGCTCGGTCGCGCCGACGTCGTCTCGGTGAGCGCCCACACCGGCGCCGGCGTCGAGGCCTTGCTCGAGCGGCTCGGCCGTCACGAGAGCGCGGTCCTGGTGGGCTCGTCGGGCGTCGGCAAGTCGAGCCTCACGAATCGACTGCTCGGTCATGACGCGCAGCGCGTGAACGAGATCCGAGAAGAGGATGCGCGCGGGCGTCACACCACGACCTCGCGGCAGCTCTTTCGTCTCCCGACGGGGGGCTTCTTGATCGACACCCCCGGCATGCGCGAGCTCGGCTTGGTGAGCGAGGGTGAGGAAGGCGGGACCGGCTTCGCGGAGATCGACGCGTTGGCAGAAGCTTGCCGGTTTCGAGATTGCAAGCACGAGCAGGAGCCCGGCTGCGCCGTCCTGGCCGCCGTCGAGGCCGGGGCGCTCGACGCGGAGCGGCTCGAGAGCTCGCACAAGCTGCGCCGCGAGCTCGCCTGGCAGCGGACTCAGAGCGACGCCCTCCTGCAGCGCGAGGTGACGCGCCAGCGCAAGGTCATGGCGCGGCGAGTGCGCGCGGCGGTCGCCGAAAAGGGCAGGAGGCGCTAACCGAGCACGTCGGCGATCGTGTAGCGGCGCGCGGGCTTGCCCACCACGAAGCGCGCCGCACGGATCGCTCCGTTGGCGAAGAGATCCCGGCTCGAGGCGCGGTGCACGAGCTCGAGCCGCTCGCCGTTGCCGAACAGGAACACGGTGTGATCGCCGATCACGTCGCCGCCGCGGACGCCGAACACACCGAGCTCGTCGGCCTTGCGAGCCCCGACGTCACCGTCGCGCCCGTGCACGTTCTTGAGCTCGGGGCGCGCGGCGCGAGCGGCCTCGGCGAGGCGCTTGGCAGTGCCGCTCGGCGCGTCGACCTTGCGCTTGTGATGGATCTCGACGATCTCGACGTCGAACTCCTTGCCGAGACGCCGCACGGCGTGCTCGACCGCTTCGGAGAGGACCTGGACGCCCAGGCTCATGTTCGGAGCCCAGAGCACGGGCACGGCTTCTGCCGCGCGATCCAGCGCTTTCAGCGCGGCGGCGTCGAGGTTGGTCGTGCCGCTCACGAGCGCGACCTTCTCGCGGGCGGCGCGCGTCGCGAGCTCTTGCACGAGCCCGGCGACGGAGAAATCGATGACGACGTCGGCTCCGAGCAGCGCCGAGCCGATATCGGGCGCGGCGACGACGCCGAGCGGGCCGACTCCGGCGAGCTCGCCGAGATCTCGACCGTTGTTGGGGTCGTTGGGCGAACAGGTGCCGCCGACGATCTGAATGTCTCCGGCGGCGTGAGCGAGCCGGAGGATCGTGAGGCCCATCCTTCCGGTCGCGCCGGCGATCGCGAGCTTCATCGCCCCTCGTAGGCGGCGACCGCGTCCGCGACGAGTTTCCTGCAGGCCGGAGAGGCGGGCACGAGCGGCAACCGCACCGAGGAGCTCATGAATCCTGCGAGCTCGAGCGCGGCTTTTATCGGCGCCGGGTTCGGCTCGCTGAACATCACGCGGTTCACCTGCCAGAGAGCGAGGTGCTTGGCGCGCGCGGCTTCGGCCCGCCCGGCGAGCGCATCGGCGACGGCCTCGCTGATCTGACGCGGGAATAGGTTACTGGTCACCGAGATGATGCCCTTGGCGCCCACGCTCACCATCGGGAGCGTCAGCGTGTCGTCACCCGAGAGCACCGCGATACGATCACCGGCTCGGGTCAGAAGCTCCTGACAATAGAGGACGTTTCCGCTCGCGTCCTTGATGCCGATCACGCGGGGGCAAGCGTCCAGGATCCGGAGCACGGTCTCGACGGTCATCTCCACCGAGGAGCGCCCGGGGATGTTGTAGAGAATCACCGGTCCGGGGACCGCTTCCGCGACGTGCTTGATGTGCTGAAACAAGCCCTCTTGGCTCGGCTTGCTGTAGTAGGGCGTCACCACCATCACGGCGTCCGCGCCGGCCTCGAAAGCGCTCTTCGACGCCTCGATGGTCTTCTGGGTGTTGTTGGAGCCGGTCCCCACGATGACCTGGGCCTTCCCCTTGGCTGCGCTGACGGTCCGCTTGATGAGCTCGCGTTGCTCGGTGTCCGTCAATGTCGGTGTTTCACCCGTGGTTCCACACGGGACGAGTCCGCTGATCCGGCCATCGAGCTGATGTGTCAGCAGCTTGTCGTAGGCTTGCCAGTCCACGCTGCTGCCGTCCGCGGTGAACGGGGTGACTAGCGCCGTATAGGCTCCGGAAACGGGGAGCTCGGTCATGAGAGGGCAACGTATGTAACTTTCCGCGTCAGGACGCAAGGCTGTCGGCCTGGCTCGTTGACGCCCGTAGGGACCGGGTTACGATGCTTTCCGTCGATGGATTCCCTGTTCCCGGGCCGTCGCACTACCGTGGCGGTCCACTCGGAGCGCCCGAGCGCGTCGGGCAAACCTTGTTTGATCGTCATTTCGGGCGCCGTGCTCGGAAAGCGGGTCGAGCTCGGTGAAGCCGACGTGGAAATTGGCCGTAGCGACACCAGCACCCTCTGCATCGCGAGCGACCAGGTCAGCCGCCGCCATGCGACCGTGATTCGCATCGCGGGGCGCTACCACGTCACTGACCACGACAGCACGAACGGCACGTTCGTGAACGAAGAGCGGGTCAAGACCGCCGAGCTCCGGGACGGCGATCAGATCCGGATCGGTAAGACCGTGCTCAAGTACACGGAGAGCCCGGTCGAGAGTGAGTACTTCGAGCACATCATGACTCTCGCGAGTCAGGATGCGCTCACGCGCGCCTTCAACAAGCGCAAATTCGACGAGATTTTCGCGGCCGAGGTCACGCGCGCGCAAGGCTCGGTGACCCCCTTCTCGCTCCTCCTCTTCGACATCGATTTTTTCAAGAAGATCAACGACAGGTTTGGTCACCTCGCCGGCGACGCGGTCCTTCAAGAGGTGGCGGGGTTGGCGAGCGCGGTCATCGGCCCTGGTGGAGCGCTCTGCCGAGTCGGAGGCGAAGAGTTTACGATCCTGCTCCCTGGTTCGCCGCTCGACGTCGCGCTCGAGACCGCCGAGTACCTGCGGGGCGCGGTCGAGCAGCACGCCTTCGTGTTCGAGGGCAAGACCATCCCCGTCACCATCAGCGTCGGCGCGGCCGAGCTCCAGGTGGGCGAAGGTAGCGAAGCCTTCTACAAGCGGACGGACGACCTGCTCTATCGTTCGAAGCACTCGGGTCGAAACCGAGTTAGCGGGTGAGGTCGGAGTCGTCTTCGCCGGTCGCGTCCATTTTCAGGACGGGAGGGCGATACGGCGGAGGTGGGGGAGGCGGGGCAGGACCGAGCGCGGCGCCGCCGAGCAACGCAGCGCGAATGACGCGCCCTACCAGGCGAAGCAATCGTACGGCGAGCGAACGCGCTCGCGATCGGCGATTCGACAAGGCATCACTCCTCTATCGAGGACCACGACGAGAACGGCGGACGAAGCCGACGCCTGGCTCAACAGAGGAGACGACAATGGACGAGATAGAGCTCCGCGTGGCGTGGGCCGGCATGTTCGCCCGCCGCTCCGAGCCGGACTCCTTGCTCGACTAGCCGGGGGCTCAGCGCGGGTGCGGTTCGCGCTGGAGCGGTGCTGACCACGGCTCGAGACGGCGACGGACGAGCGGGCTCACCCGGCGCCGTGAGCTCGAGCACGGCTACTGCACGAACGCTCTCGAGGGCGGCTGGAAGCGGCCGGAAGGCGACCGTCAAGAACAGGCAAGCGACGAAGAGTCGCAGCCGGTTCATCAGGAAGCCTCGCATTCGTGAAGGCTATGGCTCGAAGTGGACCCGGTCAACCGGGCCCCTTTTCACTCTTCTTCGATCTTGCGACGCTTCTTCAGTCGACCCTCGGCGTCGAACTCGTCATCGACGTCGGGGTCCGCCTCGTCACGCTTGTCGTCCTCGTCGCGCTCGTCCTCGTCGCGCTCGTCCTCGTCGTCGTTCGAAGGTTCGCGCTCGGCGGGCTCGCTTTCGCTGACGGCTTCTTCGTCAGCGGGGGCTTCT
This sequence comes from Pseudomonadota bacterium, assembly GCA_023419055.1. Next base: position 5,778 of record JAEZYO010000255.1, read on the forward strand.
GAGGTGACGGGAGCAGCCTTCGCCTTCCGCTTCTTGCCCTTCTTCTTTTTCTTGCGGCGAGCGGGGCGGTCCTCGTCGTCGCCTTCGTCGAGCTCTGCGTCGGGATCGTGAGGATGGGGCCAGCCTACCGGCACCTTCCGCTTGATGGCCAAAAACAGCCCGATCCAGCCGATCAGGATGCCCGGGATGCTCAGGTATTGGCCCATCGTGAGCGGTGAGCTCGATGGGATCCCCTCGTACTCCTTGAAGAACTCGATGAAGAAGCGACCGGTGAAGTAGACCGCGAAGAAAGTCGCGATGAGGGCGCCGCGCGGCCGCTTCTCTTTTCCGAGCTTCTTGTCGGCGACATAGAGCATGAGCAGGACGAAGAGACCGAGCGCGATCTCGTAGAGCTGCGTCGGGTAGCGGTACACCGTCGCGCCGCGATCGTGACGCGGGAACCAGATGCCCCAGGTCTGGTCGGTTTGTCGTCCGATGATCTCGGAGTTGAAGAGGTTACCGACGCGGACGAGCGTCGCACCGAGCGCCGCCGAAAAAGAAAAGCGATCGGCGCCTTCGAGGAACGCCACGCCTCGGCGCTTCGTGAAGAGCCACATCGCAGTGATGAGACCCAGCACCGCGCCGTGGCTCGCGAGCCCGCCGGTCCAGATCTGGAAGATCCACATCGGATCGTCCATCGCCTTCTTCCAGTCGTAGAAGATGACGTGGCCGAGGCGCGCGCCGACGAGCACGCCGAGCACGCCGTACACGATGAAGTCGCCCGCGTCTTCTGCTTGCCCGCCTCCGCGCACGATCTGCCATTTGAGGAGGCTGTAGCCGCCGAGGAAGACGCCGAGGAAGAGCGCGCTATAGTAGCGAAGCTCGAACTCGGGGCCGAGGTACTTCGAGGCGAGGAGCGCTAGCCCGCCGAAGATCACGGCCGTGAGGAGTTGGTCGCCTGCCTTCTTGCGGAGCCCGACGAACAGGCTGACAGCGGCAAAGATGGCGAGGCCGCCGATCACGAGCCCCTTCGGTACGCGAAGGAAGACGGGATCGACGTCCCACGTGAACTGGGGAAGTTGCGTCATGGTCCTACGACGAGGGCAAGCGGTGCCCTCGGGACCGCGGGCGTACCCTACTTCGCGGGCCCCGTCACGCCGGCCGGCGGGCCCTCGACGTTTTCGCTGCTGCCTTCGGGGACGCCGCCGAAGCGGGCGCCGGCGGTAGCGAAATTCCTGCCTGTTCGAGCTGAGCGGCGGCGAGCCCCGCCCAGCCCCGGTTCGCTTGAGGGCTCGCAGGGCTCGGATGCAGGACCGTGCTGATGGAGACGCTGCGGCCCGCGAGCGCGACCCTAGCGCGTTCGGTCGCAAATGCCCCGACCCCGACGACGTGCCGGGGGCGAAGTTCGTCTGCGATCCGAGCGAGGGCGCGGTCACACACCTCGAACAGCGCGCTCTGCTCGGCGGCCCGCAACTTGTCCGGCGTGAAATTCCTGCCGGATTCTTCCATGAACACGAGAGGGCAGTAGTTCACGACGAAGAAGCGCTCGAAAAAACTCTCGGCGCTCCCGAAGCGGTCGCGCGCGAAGCCCCAGAGCCGGGAGCCGCTCACCTCCGAGCGAGTGCAGTCGAATCCGACGATCGGACGAGACGCGTGCTCGCGAAGCGGCTTGTCGACGCGGCCGGTGACACCGATGAAATCGCGAACCAGGGCGACGTCGCCGAAGGGCACGCCCGTCTGCGCCATTCCGAAGGGGCCCGGGTTCATCCCGAGGAGCAGCACCTCCTTCGGGGAGCGACCCCAGCGCTCGAGGTACGCTTCATGCGGCACCCTCGCGTAGACGAGCGGATTGTACACGTACGCGATCGGGCTCGAAAAGCTGAGCTTCTCGACGTCCAGGGCGAGCTTGCGGCTGATGTCCACGAGGCGCATGCTCTCGTGCACTTACCATGAAAGGACACGCCGCGATCGTACCCCTCGAGTCCGCGCTCGACGCGGACCAC
>JAEZYO010000410.1 GCA_023419055.1 Pseudomonadota bacterium
GTCGCCGACGTGACCCGAGGGCTGATCCTGGCGAGCGTCGAGATCGCCGTGCCGCCGGAGCGCGTCTTCGCCGCGCTCACGACCGAAGAGGTGACCAAGTGGTGGGGCTCCGACGACAAGTATCGCACCACCGAGTGGACGGCCGACGTGAAGGTAGGCGGACGCTGGCGGGCGAACGGCCGCGACGTGAACGGCGCCCCGTTCACCGTCGGAGGCGAGTACCTGGAGGTCGATCCGCCTCGCAAGATCGTACAAACGTGGGTCGCCGAGTGGGACGGCGGGAACGTGACGACGCTCACGTACCTGCTCGAACCCACGGAGGCGGGGACGCGGGTGACGCTGCGCCACGAAGGCTTCGCCGACCGCGCCGAGTCGTGCCGTGGTCACTCCAATGGGTGGGAGCGCGTGTTCGGCTGGCTCGTCGGCTACCTCGCCGCGAAGGAAGAGACGAAGTTTTTCCTGTGCAAGCTGATCCCTCCGCGAAAATCGTTCCCGTTCGACATGAACGAGGAGGAGCGAGCGATGATGCAGCAGCACGCCGTGTTCTGGACGGAGCTCGTCGCGGCCGGCGAGGCGCTCGTGTTCGGCCCAGTGCTCGATCCGGAGGGGCCGTGGGGACTCGGCGTGATTCGCGCCAGGGACGAAGCCGCGGCTCGCGCGCTCGGGGACCGCGATCCCGCCATCATTTCCGGGCGCGGTTTGCGCTACCAGGTGATCCCGATGCCGGTCGCGGTGAGCGGCTGAAGCGGTGGACCCGAGGGGTGGGGAAACCCCCGCTCGCTTCGAAGTCGGTTCACCGAGCATAGTGATTTCTTTCGAGCGCGGCGAGCGCCCCGCTCGCTCGTGCTCGCGCATTCCTCACCGGAGGGCACGATCGAGATCCTGACGAGATTTCCGCATCGAACGCCGCCGGCTCGAGCGCGAAGCAGGCGGCTCGAGAGCGGCCATCCTTTGGTTTGAGTTGCATCTATCTACCGTTCGGTAGGCGGTAGCAGCGCTTGACGTGGCCGGGACCTCGGGGCTTACTTCGCGACGATGGCCGTGAAGCTTGGTGGTGTCAGCGCGGTGTGCGCCGCGCTCGTCTTGGCGATGAGCGCTTGTTCCGACGACGACGAACCCGGTTTTACCGGGGGAGAGGCCGGTGCGAGCGGCAGCTCCGGCAAGGGCGGCAGCGCCGGCAAGGGCGGCGCCGGTGGCAGCAAGAGCGACGGAGGCAGCGCGGGCAAGGGCGGCGGTGCAGGCAAGGGCGGCACCGAAAACAGCGGCGGCACGGACAGCGCTGGCGGCTCCGAGAACGGCGCTGGCTCCGAGAACGGCGGCGGCGGCAGCACGGGTGACGGCGGCTACGCGGGCGAAGGCAGCGCAGGAGGCGGCGCTGGCGGGGAGGCCGGCGGAGATGACGGCGGCCCCACGCCGGGAGAGTCGTGCGTGTCCTGCGCGGAGCTGGCGTGCGCCACCGAGCTCGAGGCGTGCGCGGCGAGCGAGTCGTGCAGCGCGTGGCAGGCCTGCGCCGAAGCGTGCAAGACCGAAGCGTGCGTGCGCGCCTGCGACGACACGCACGATGACGCTGCCATTCTGATCGCCCAGGTCTACGCCTGCGCTTGTGACAGCTGCGCGGCGGAGTGCTCCGGCATTTCGGCGTGTGAGCAGAGCTGCGTGGACGATTCCGGCCTCCCGATCCTCACGACGCCCCCCGACAACCTCGCCCTGACGGGCCTCTACGCGAACGACGGCGCCGCTCCCGACGAAATCGCGCCCTACGTTCGTGAATACCTGCCGGAGTACCAGCTCTGGTCGGACGGGCGCGACAAGAGGCGCTGGATCTACCTGCCCAAGTGCGCGCAGATCGACACGACCGACATGGATCATTGGGTGTTCCCGGTCGGCACGCGCTTGTGGAAGGAGTTCTCGCGCGACAACGTGGCGATCGAAACTCGCTTCTTGCATCGTTTCGGCACCGGCGACGACGACTGGATCATGGTGACCTACGCCTGGCCTCCGAACTCCGAGCTCGGCGGCGTCCTCGATCCGTCGCTCGCTCTGCACGCGTCGCCGGGAGGCGGGCCGGACCCCGAAGGACACAACGACATCCCGAGCGAGGGTGACTGCTACAACTGTCACCACGACTTGAAGGAGCACGTGCTCGGCTTCAGCGCGATCCAGCTCAGCCATGACCTGCCGGGCGTCAGGTTCCGAGATCTGGTCGACTGGGGGATCCTGTCTCACGCGCCCGTGCCGACCGGCTACGATCCTCCGGGCGATCCCACGGCGCAAGCGGCGCTCGGCTACCTCCACGCCAACTGCGGCAACTGCCACAGCCAGTCCGGCGTCGGGACCACCTCGGAGGTTCCGCCCGCGCAGGGGCAGTCGCTCTGGCTGCGGCTCTTGGTCGATCAGACCACCGTCGAGAGCACGCACACGTACATCACTGCCGTCGACGAGATCACCTCGAACGAGATCTGGCACGCCACCAAGGTGCGCATCGACCCGGCGAACCCTGCCGAGAGCGTCGTCTTGCAGCGGCTCTACGCGGAGACGAAGCCCGTGCGCATGCCGGGGATCCGCGAGGTCCGTGACGAGGCCGGCTACGCGGCGGTCCTCGCCTGGATCGACTCGCTCCAGTAGAGCGGGGCTCGGCCCCGTCTACGGCTTCTTGAAGCGCAGCACGAAGCGGTCGCTGGTCCCGCGCTTCTCCCCGACGGTGCGCGGAGACGTGCTCCAGTCGCGCGTGTCGCTCGGGTTGCGGAGAAACTCCGCCGCAGCGTCGAGCACGAAGCCCGCCTTCTTCACCTCGGCGACGAGCGCGCTCTCCTCGATGCGGTGCAGGCTCTCGGTGACCTTGGTGCCGTCTCCCGCCTTCGAGCTATGGTCGACGATGCCGTAGACGCCGCCGGGCTTGAGCGCCGAAAATACGGCACGGTTGAGCTTGTCTCGGTCGGCCTTCAGCCAGACGAAGTCGTGATAGACGAGGATGGCGAGCACGGCGTCGAGGTCCTTGGCCTCGGGCGGCAACGGATCGCCGAGCTCTCGGTCGACGCGGACCACGTGCTTCATGACCGGCTTGGAGAGGCGCTCGCTCCAGGGCTTCTCCGCGAAGCGCTCCAGGATGAACTTGGTGTTCTGCCCGTACACGACGCCGTCCTCCCCGACCGCGCGCGCCAGGAGCTCGGTCGTGTAGCCGCCGCCCGCGAACAGCTCCGCCACGCGCATGCCGGGCGCGATGCCGAAGAACGCGAGCAACTCTGCGGGGTGACGACCCGGGTCGAGCGCCTTGTCCTCGGGGGATCGATCGGGCGCCGCCACGATCGCCTCCGCGCGCTCCAGTGGTGTAGCCGGGGCGACCGGCGCAGGTGCGCTCGGTGGCACGGCAGCGCTCGGCTCGGGCGGTGCGATCACCGCGACGGGCGGGATGCTGTCGGCCGGCGACGGCGTGGGGCTGGGAGGCGGCGCTTCCGCCGGGCGGCTGCAGCCCGTTCCGACGAGGAGGAACGCACCGAGCAAGGTCTGAAAGGTCTTCTTCACGCGCGAGAGTCTAGGGCATCGTCTCGGTTTCGGCAGCCCCGAGCTCGGGGACCGAACGCGGAAGTTTTCGCGCTCGCGCCCAAAGCTTCAGTCGGCGGCGTCCAGCCGCAGCCCGACCGGGAGCTCCTCGGTGAACCAGAGCGCCCGCTCGCCCTCGTCGAGCGCCACGTGTTCGGTGACGGCTCGAACCCACTCGGCCGGCGCCTGCGCGGCTTCGAGCCGCTTCCTGACCTCGAGGCGCAGCGGTTCGTTGACGTCGCGCGCTCGATCGCCCGTCACCCGCGCGAGCAGCATGGCCGCGCGCGTGGCGGTCGGGACCTCGTGCCAGCGCTCTCGCAAGAGATGATCGAGCCACTCTTCGGCCACGCGCGTCGCGATGACGTGGTGAACGCTCGCGTACGTGGGGGTCCGGGCGCCGAGCCGTCCGAGCGCGGCCCAGAGGCGCGGGTCGCGGCTCGTCCAGGTGCGCTCGAGCAGCCAGCCTCCGAGCTCCGCCCGCTCCGCGGCCGGCACCCGCTCGAGCCACGAGCAGAGCTCGAGCATCTCCTCCGGAGCTTGCGGCTTCCACTTGGGCTTCTTGAGCTTCAGCTCGGCGGGCGCGAGAAACGGATCGAGCGTCTTCCTGATCCGCACCTGGCGCGCCTCTTCGAGCCCTGCTGCGATGCGGCGCCACGCGATGAAGAACTGCTGCCAGACGCGCGCGGACTCCGGGAGGCCGCCGATGCTCTCGAAGAGCGGCACGAGCTTCCCGACGCGAGCTTTGTCGGCGGGGTGCCCGAACCCCGGCCGGAGGCAGTAGCCGGCGAGCATCCAGAAGGCGCGCTCGTGATCCTCCGACCGGCGCCGGGCGGCCTGGTGGACGATGATCCGATCGAACAGCGCGCGATTCAAGTCCGCCGTCCAGCCGCGCTTCTCGCCGAGCAGCCGTTCGAGCTCGCGCAGCAGATCCTTCGCCTCCCGCGCCTTCACGTCGCTGCGGCTCTTGCCGAACACCCGATCGATCGCCTCGCTCGCCGCCGCGAGCCGCGTATCGTCCGGTCGCACGCTGGGCGCCGGCGCGCGCGCGCGCCGCGACTCCGGCGCTTGGCTCCCGCGCGTGCCGCGCAGATCGAAGGCGAGCCGGAAGCGTCGGGCCGTCGCCGGATCGGCGGCGCCGATCTCGACGCAGGAGAGCTCGACCGTACCGATCGCGCTGAGCTCGCCCTCGAGGCCCACGGCGAGATCGCGCCGGGTCGAGCTGTCCGCGCCCGCTTCGAACACCGTGCTCACCGGCGGCAGCGCTACGAAGCGCTCCGGGTCGAGCGCGACGACGTCACCGGGGCGGTGATGTTCGGGCGTGTCGAGCGTGAAGAGCTCGAAGCGGACGGGTGCGCCGACGCGGAGAGACAAGCCCGGGACTTCGGCGACGTGTCGCTCTCCTTCACGAGCGCCGCGCGGAACCACGCAGAGCGCGCGGCGTTCACCCTTGACGTCCACCGCGGCGTAAAAGCCTTGGGGCGTCCCGCCTCCGATGCGAGGCCCCCGACCTTCGAGCGCGAGCCCGAAGCTTACCGCGCCGCGCGCGACGGCGAGATCCGGATCGGGCTGGGGCAAGAGGGCGGGCGGGCGCTCGCCCCAGGCGCTCACGACCTCGCGCAGCCGCTCCGCCGCGCGGGCTGCCCGGAAGAGACCGCCGTTCAGCAAGAGCGCGTCCGGGCCGCGCTCGGTGGTCTGGCGCGCGAAGAAGGCCGCGACATGCCGCGTTATCGCGGGATCGCGCTCGTAGGGGAGGCCGAACGCGAGCAGGCCGGTTCGCCCGCGCTCCGGCTTCGCGTCTCGCGTCACGACCGGCAAGAAGCCGTCGAGCACGCTCGCTTCGACCTCGGCGCGGGTGATCCGCGTCGAGAGCGTTCCGCCTACGAGCGCCGAGCCAGAACCTGCGACGCTGATGGGAAGCGAGTCCGGCGCGTCGGGCGAGAGCAGCTTTTCTTTGGCGGCGCGGCAGGCGAGCGTGAGCTGATTGAACCGAGCGGGCTCGAGCCGTCCGGGTGGCGTGACGAGCTTGGCTTCGAGCTCGTGAGCGAGCGCGAGATCGATGTTGTCACCGCCCAGCAAGAGGTGCCGGCCTACCGCGAGCCGCTCGAGCTCCACGCTCCCGTTGGTCGCGGGTCGCACCTCGATCAGCGTGAGGTCCGTGGTCCCACCACCGACGTCGCACACGAGCACGAGCGCGCGCTCGCGCCCGCCCGAAAGGAGCCGCTCGAGCCCGGCCGTCCCGGCGCTCGCGAGGTAGTCGTAGAAGGCGGCTTGCGGCTCCTCGAGCAGCCTGACGACGAGCCCTGCTTGCTCGGCGGCCTCGAGCGTGAGCTCGCGGCCGACCTCGTCGAAGGAAGCCGGAACGGTGAGGATGAGCTGTTGCTCGGCGAGCGGCGCCTCGGGGAAGCGTGCGTCCCAGGCGTTCCGAACGTGCACGAGCAGCCGCTGGCTGGCCTCGACGGGGGAGATCTTCGGCACTTCGCGCTCGTCGGAGCCCCACGGCAGGATGGCCGCGCGGCGATCGACGGCCGCGTGACCGAGCCAGCTCTTCGCCGAGGCGATCAGGCGCGTCGGGACCTCTTGCCCGCGGCGCCGCGCGTAGCTCCCGATCGCGAACGGAGCGTCACCGAAGGGATCGGGGAGCGGCTCGCTCTCCGTGGGGGCGTAGAGGAACGACGGCAATAGCGGCAGCGCCCGTTGCTCGGAGGCGCTCGTCAGCTGTGGCACGTCGAAGACCTGGCTCTTCGCTCCGACTTTCCCGCGCTCCGCGTACGCGACGACGGTGTGCGTGGTACCGAGGTCGATACCGACCGTGTACTTCATGCGCTCCCGTGCCGGACGTTGAGCTCCACGCGCCAGCGCTCGTCGTCCTTGAGCGGCTCGAGCGGGATGGCCTCGAGCTCGAGCGTCCCGATGGCGGTCACTTGCGCGCTCAAGCGGATCGGCACGACGTCGCCGACCGGGCGCCCCTCTGCAGGCAAGGTCACCTCGATCGGCGCAAGCTCCTCGATCTCTCCCGGAGTCCAGCGCTCGAGCACCGTCCCGGCTTCGTCGGCGCGACGCACGCTCGAACCAAAGAAGCGGAAGGTGACGGGCTCACCGACCACCACCGCGAGCTCTTGCGGCGGCAGAGCGGCCGCGCTCCCTTCCTCGAGCCCGAACGGCGCGACGCAGAGCGCGTAGATGGGCGGCTCCATCCCCGGCACCGCGGGCATCGGGCTCTCGATGCCGACGTAGTAGCCGCGCGCGGTCCCACCACGGATCCTGAGCCCCTTGCCGGCGCGCACGCGACCGAAGTAGGCCGCGCCCCGCGCGACCGCGAGGTCGGGATCTTCTCCGGGCAGCACCCGCGCGGGTGACGCTCCGTCCGCGACGAGCCAGTCGTTCAGCGTCTCGAGCAATCGCTGCCGCAGGACCTCGCTCTTGACGACGCCGCCGTTGAACAGCACCAAAGTGGGGTGGAGGAGCGTCGCCGACGCGGGACCGCCCTCGCCGAACGCGTTCACCTGCCGCGTCAAGAACGAGGCCAGGTGCTTGGTCACGGCGGGATCGGCGGCGTAAGGCAAGCCGACCTGGGTCAACGCGGTGCGCGGCCGTTGCTTCGGCTTTTCGCTCGCCGCAACTCGGGGGAAGAAGCCCTCGACCAGGACGCGCTCCACCTCTTCGCGCGTGAGCTCGGCGCGGATCGAGCCGCCGAGCAGGGCAGAGCCGCGGCTCGCGATCACCACGGGAACGCTCTCGAGCTTGCGATCGGAGAGCAGGCGCTCCTTCGCGCTCCGGCAAGCGTGAACGAGCGCCTGTTGCTGGAAGCGATCGAGCTCCTTGCCCTGCGCCGCGAGCGCTTGGCCCACCCCGTACGCGAGCGCCAGATCCATGTTGTCCCCGCCGAGCAGGATGTGATCGCCGACCGCGACGCGGTGGAGCTCGAGCTCGCCCTCGTTCTCGCGCGCGGCGATCAGGGAGAAGTCGGTCGTGCCGCCGCCGATGTCGATCACGAGCACGCGATCCCCGGCCTGCAAGTGCTGCCGCCAGGAGTCGCCGGCGGCCTCGATCCAGGCGTAGAGCGCCGCCTGCGGCTCTTCCAGCAGCGTTACCCGGTCGAGGCCCGCCGCCGCCGCCGCTTCCACCGTGAGCTCACGCGCCCCCGCGTCGAACGAGGCGGGCACGGTGAGCACGACGTCGTGCTCGGAGAGCTCGCCGGCGTCGGGGTACGCAGCGCGGAAGGACTCCGCGAGGTGATCGAGATAGCGGAACGACGCCTCGACGGGGGAAATTTTCTCGACGTCCTCCGGCGCGCCGAGCGGAAGGTGCGCGGCGCGCCGATCGATGCCGCTGTGCGACAGCCAGCTCTTGGCGCTCGAGATGACGCGCGTCGGAGATTCGGCGCCGCGCGAGCGCGCGTACTCACCGACGGCGAACGAGCGCCCGGAGTCCCACGGCAGGGCGAGCGCCCCCTCGCTCTCGTGAGCGAAGTACGCGAACGACGGCAAGAGCGGCAGCGCTTCCAGGGTCTCGCGCGTGACGAGCTGAGGCACGCGGAAGACCTCCCCCTGGGCGTGCTCCGCCTCACGCTCGATGAGCGCGAGCGCGGTGTGAGTCGTCCCGAGATCGATCCCGACAGCAAGGCGCGAAGGCTTGGCGCTCACAGCTCGACCTCCGCCTTCGCCACCACCGAAGGATCGCCGCCTCCCACGCGCACCGGCAGCTCGAGCCGTTCCACGCGCCAGCCCCGGTGCCGGAGCACTCCGTGGAACGGAGCGCTTCCGCTCACGTTGCCCGTCAGCTTGAGCGAGTTGGGGTCAGGCTCCTGGATCGTGATCGCGGCGCCTTCGCTCTCGCTGCGCACGCTCTGGATGCGCGCGTGTTGAGCGAGCGCCTTGCGGCAACCCTCGTGCACGACGCGCGCCGCGGCCCCGATCTCGTCGTCCGGGAAGCTCGCGATGTCCTGCTGCACGAAGTCGACGAAGCGTCCCTCGCGCTGGAGGAGCGCGAGAAGCTGAAGCGCGCCGTCGGCAGGATCGGGGAGGTCGAGCTTCACGGACGGAGCGGGTTCGGGGAGCCGCGGCTCGGGACGCTCCGGCTCGGGGGCGCTCCCGTCGCCGATGGCTTTGACGCTCGCCGCGAAGTGCCCGTCCGCGAGCAGGCGGAAGAAGCAACTGATTGAAAACCAGAGCCGGGCAAAGAAGGGCATCGGGGCCATGGGGCCGCGAGTTTATGATCGAAAAGCGGCCGGTCGTGCGCTTTACTTTTCACCCACGGGCGCGCAGTCGGAGCAGGAATAGAAGGCCCTGGAGGTGGGTTTTACGCCACTTCCCGATTAGGTTCGGGAGCCGGAGGACCGAGGCGCGGTCGCTACCCCGAGTGGAGCTTCCGCAGGAGCTCGTAAGAACGAAGGCGCAGCGCTGGATCGGGGCACGGTGCACAGCACCATGAGCTCGTCCGCCTGAGTCAGCTCGAGCAAATGGCCGAGCTTTTCGCGTACCCTGGCTGGACCGCCGACGATGTTCCTGTCGAACCAGTCATCGACGAAGACGCGATCCGCTGGGGTCAGCCGGGCGGTGTCGGCGTCCTCGAGAGTAGGGTACGGGACGTAAACGCCTTGGCGGAGCCGCAGGAACGCGAGCGCGGTCGGCATCGCCAGACGCTCTGCCTCCGCGTCCGACTCCGCTACCACGACGATCGCTGCGATGAGCGCGTAGGGGTTCGCTAGCTTTTCCGAGGGCCGGAAACGTTCGCGATAAAGAGCCAGCGCAGGCAGCGTTTGATCTTGGCTGAAGTGATGCGCGAAGGCGAACGGGAGCCCCAAGTGTCCCGCGAGCTGCGCGCTGTACCCGCTCGAACCAAGCAGCCAAACCGGCGGCTCGTTGCCTCGAGCGGGCACGGCTTCGATCCCCGAGTAGGGGTGCGTGCTCGGAAAGTTGCCGCGGAAAAAGCCGAAGAGGTCGGCGAGCTGCTTCGGAAAATCATCTTCCAGCAGGCCCGACTCGTTGCGGCGCAGCACGCGCGCGGTCACGCGATCGGTCCCGGGAGCGCGGCCGAGCCCGAGATCGATACGCCCGGGATAGAGCGATTCCAGCGTACCGAACTGTTCTGCCACCACGAGAGGCGAGTGGTTCGGGAGCATGACCCCGCCAGAGCCGACCCGAAGGCGCGTCGTGCACGCTGCTACTTGTCCGACGAGCAGCGCCGGCGCGGAGGAGACGATGCCGCCCATCCCATGGTGTTCGGCGAACCAATAGCGATGGTAGCCGAGCGCCTCGACTTGGCGCGCGAGGTCGAGCGTTTCCTTGAGCGCTTCGGTCGGAGTGGAGCCGCGCCGCAAAGGAACGACGTCCAGGACCGATAGCGGGACTTCACGTACGGACATGAATCGCCAACCTTTCCTTCATGTAGACGCGGACTCCTTCTGACAAGCCCCCGAGGTCAGGGTATAGGGCGGGGTCCGTCGTGCCCAAGCGCGAAGCCGCCAAGAACCCCTTCAAGAAGCCGCGTCCGCCGAAGCCGCGGAAGGCGGCGGTTTCTGCCTCGTCGCGGGCGCTCGCCGGCCGCTCGCCTTCGTGGCGCACGGAGGTCCTCGGTCGGGAACGAGATCGCCTGCTCCGCGAGATCGCCCGGAGGAAGCGCGAGCTCGAGCGGCTCACCCGCAAGGTAGAAGAGACGCTGAGCGCGTCGCGCGGTCGCATCGCTCCGGTCCTCGAGCAACACCGCGTAGTCGAGCTCGAAGTCCACGCGCTCTTCGCGGACCTCCTTCGGCCTCGCAGGCTCTCGAAGCCGCGTCGCTCGGCGCTCGCCCGACTGTACGCCGGGTTGCGCGCACAAGGCTTGGTCGACGAGCCCCCGCGCTCGAGCCGGGCCGCGGAGACATCGGATCCCGACGAATTCGAGGAGGGCGAGGCGCCGCGCGGAGGCGGGTACTCGGCGCCGCGCGCCGAGGGAGAAGCGGACGCCCGGCTCTCGCTGCGCGCGCTCTTCAAGCGACTGGCGCTCGCGCTCCACCCGGATCGCGTTCGGCACGAGGACGAGAAGGCGCGCCGGACGGAAGCGATGAAAGAGGTCACCCGCGCCTACGAGTCGGGGGACCTGGCGCGACTCCTCGAGATCGAAAAGCGCTGGTCCACCTTCGCCGCGGTCGACTCCACCGACGCGGAGGCCGCGGCGGAACAAGCGCTCGAGCGAACCGTCGTCG
>JAEZYO010000456.1 GCA_023419055.1 Pseudomonadota bacterium
GGCAGTACCCGCAGCTCGGGACCGGCACCCCCGTGGTGGCGAGCGGCGCCATCCAGGTCTCTGGATCTCTGGACGGTCAGTGCGTGCTCACCGCGAGCGGCATCACCTGCACCGGCGTCACGGTCGATGCGCCCGCGCTCCCCGCCGGAACGCCCACCGAAATCGCCTGCTACTACGACGGCTGCTGCGCCTTGAATGATCTTGGCGCCATGTACTGTTGGGGCGACACCACCGCCATCGGCGGAATGGCCGGCGACGCGGTGCGCGCCGTGCCGCTGCCTTCCGGCAAGAAAGCGATCGGCATGGGCCCCGGTCAGGACCACATCTGCGCGCTCCTCGAAGGCGGACAGGTGCAATGCTGGGGCGCCGACTGGAACAAACAGCTCGGCGGCCTGGGCGACAACAAGACCACGGGCGTCACCCTGATCGCCTCCGGTGCCACGGCAGTCGTGGGAGGCCAGTTTCACACCTGCGTCGCGTTCGAGGACAAGCATGTCGAGTGCGTCTCAGGCGATCAAAGCAATGGCGCAGGGCTCAATATGGGCGTCCTGACAGCAGTGAGCGGCGTGACGGACGCGGTAGCCCTGGCAGCAGGAAAACACTACTCCTGCGCTCTCGAGAGTACCGGTACCATCAAGTGTTGGGGCGTCATCGGCGGTGACGCAATGCCGGAGACCCCGATCACGGTCACGGGTCCTACGGCCGCGCCTTGCGACTAGACTCCTCGCGATCGAAGCTCTGAGCTCGCTAGTCTCAGTCGCTGCTCGTGGTGGGCAGCGACCGAGCGAGGCTCCTCCGTCTGTCGCGGCGCCCAAGCCCCGGCCACGTCCGGAGCTCGGCCCCCAGGCAGGCTACTGCGAGCGCTTGCAGCCGTTGCTCGCGAAGGCGGTGGGGGCGGCTCAAATCGGGACCGAGATGGCGTGCCTCGACGTGCCGGGCGTCACCGAGCTCGGCCGCTTCGGCGCGGAGAGCGCCGGGGAAGAGGGGACGCTCGCCGATTGCTTCGACGATGAGCGCTCGTACACCGGGCTCTTCGACGCATCGGAGTCCGAGTTCGAGCTCGCGATCGCGGACGCGTTTCGCGCCGACGCGCAGGCGGGCGCCGGCGCGAGCCTGGGCGCGCTCGTGCCGTGGTTGCCGCGCGTCGAGTTCGATCGCGCGCGCACGAGCCTCCTCACCGCGCGGGTCACGCTGACGAAGGCGCGCTTCGTGACGTTGATCGGGCTCGCCTCGAAGCTGCAGGGGCAGAAGCGCGAGCGCCAGTGCCTGGAGACGCTCTGCAAGCCAGGTTACAGCTACGTCAGCAAAGCGCTGCTCGGGATCCCGAGCCTCACGCTGGAAGCCGAGGACGCGCGCGGCGATCGAGTGGGCGTCGACGCTGCGCTCGTCTCGGCCGAGTTCAGCACCAAAGAGCTCGGCTCGGGCTCACGCGAGATCAGGAGCGCGGAGCCGGTCACTCTCGCGATCGCGCGGAGCGTGTTTCGCACGCCGCAGACCGAGCGCTTGTGTCAGTTCTGCGGGCGCGAAGGACAGAGCTGTTGCGCCGAGGGTCCCGCGTGTGACGGCGGCCTCGGGTGCGTCGGTGGAAGCTGCGTCGCGGTGGGCGGCCCGGACCAACCCTGCGACGGTCAAACTTGTTCGGGTGGCGCTGCCTGCGTCGGCGGCCGCTGTCGCTTGAGCTGCGGGCGCCTGAACCAGCCCTGTTGCTCCGGCGGCGCCTGTGGGGAGACGCTCACGTGCGCGTCGAACCCGGAGAACGCCAACGAGACGCGCGTCACCTCCGATCGCGTCGAGCTCGACGGCGGCTTCCTCGGCACGAACGAGGATCAGACCTTCGGGCATTCGAGCTGCGGGCGCGCCGGCACGCGCAGTCGCTTCGCCGTGACGAAGCAGGGCTCCGGCCGGGGCACTTGCGACAAGGCCTGGTGGTTCGATCCGAAGAACGAGAAGGATTGCCGCGTCGCCGTCCATTTCGACGTGTCGAGCTTCGGCACGCTCGCGTGCTTCGTCGAAGTCTTCGCCAACCCACCTTCCAAGCCCGATGTCTGCACTCGCTGATTGAACGCGGGTCAGCTTCGTCCGGCGTTGCCCCACGGTGGGCGGGATGGTAGCGCCCATCCTCATGTCGGATCTCAGCTCGCTCGAAGCCATTTTGGTCAAGACCATCGACGGCGAGCCGTCGTCCCTCGGGCGGTACGCCGGCAAGGTGCGCCTGGTCGTGAACGTCGCCTCCAAGTGCGGCCTCACGCCGCAGTACGAGGCGCTCGAAGCCCTCTACCGCCGCTATCGAGAGCGGGGTTTCGAGATCCTCGGCTTTCCGGCGAACGAGTTCGGCGCGCAGGAGCCGGGCACCGAAGCCGAGATCAAGGACTTTTGCTCGACGCAGTACGACGTGACCTTCCCGCTCTTCTCGAAGATCGTGGTCAAGGGAGAAGGTCAGCACCCCCTCTACGCGGAGCTCACCACGCGGCAACGCGAGGCGCAGGCGCTCCCGGGCACTGATTTCCGAGGCAAGCTCCGAGACTACGGCATCGATCCGGGCGAGCCGCACGAGGTGACCTGGAACTTCGAGAAGTTCCTCGTCGACAAGAAGGGTGACGTGGTGGCTCGTTTCGCCCCCGACGTGACGCCGGACGCCGACTTGCTCGTTTCCGCGATCGAGCGCGAGCTCGCGCGCTGAGTCGGGTCTTGCGCCGGACCCGGAGAACACCGAAGCTTTCGGCATGGGCCTCCTGATCACCTGGATCACGCTCGCTCTCGGGCTGTTCGTCTCCGACAAGCTCATCCCGAATTTCGAGCTCAAGGGCGATTGGAAGAGCTTCGCGCTCATCGCCGCGGTGCTCGGTGTGCTCCACTTCTTGATTGGCCGGCTCATCTACGTGGTGCTGGGCGTGGCCACGCTCGGGCTCGGCTTCCTCTTCAGCTTCGTGACGAAGCTCGTGGTGACCGCGATCGTGCTCAAGATCGTGGACGCGATGAGCCGACGCGTGACCATCCGGGGCTTTTTGCCGGCCTTCCTGGCCGCGCTGGTGCTCGCGTTGACCGGCGCCGTGGTCGACTGGCTGCGCTTCTGAGACGGGCGCACTGCAAGTTTCGAATCGAGGCGTGGCGCGCGACCCTGGCGGCCCGTCCACCTTGATTTCGGGAAGGTTCGAAGGCGTTGCGCCCTAGCTAGGGGCAGTAACCCATGACCCTCTCGAAGTGGCGTAGGCGGACGTGTACCCGAACCTCGGCGATGCTCTGCGGCCTGTTGTCCGTGCTCGCTTGTTCGAGCGAGGACGGGACGTTCGATTCACCCGGAGCTGGCGCGTCCGGAGGTACCTCGGGCGCCAGCGGTAACGCCGGGATCGGAGGCTCCGCAGCGGGGAGCGCGGGCACCACCGCCACGGGTGGGGCGGGTGTGTCCGGATCCGCCGGAGCCGGCCTCGGTGGCAGCGCTCCCGCGGGGGGGAGCGCGGGCACGGAGGCAGGCGGGAGCGCGGGCACGGAGGCAGGCGGGAGCGCAGGCCTCGGTGGGGGAGCGGGCGGCGCTGGAAACGACGCGGGGAGCGCGGGCCTCGGCGGCAGCGCCGGATCTTCCGGCTCGGCCGGCGAAGCGGGTGGCGGCGCGGGCGGGAGCGGAGGTGCCGCTGGAAGCGGCGGGAGCGGTGGCGCACCCGCGGACGAAGGCTGCGGGCGACTGTCGAGCCTCGCGACCGGTCACGTTCAGATGGAGAACATTTGCCGCGGCGTGGTCGCGGTCCGGAGCGGCAGCAACAACTTCGTCTCTTGGCGCATGTTCGGGTACGAGCCCGAGAGCGTCTCGTACAACGTGTATCGCGACGGGACCAAGGTCACGAGCTCACCGATCTCCAACTCGACGAACTACGTCGACAACGGCGCGCCCGCGAACGCCAAGTACACCGTGCGCGCCGTACTGAATGGGGTCGAGCAAGCCGACAGCGAGCAGGTCTCCACCTGGGCGCAGAACTACCTGAACATTCCGCTGAGCGCTCCGAGCGGTTACACGCCCGGCGACACGTCCGCGGGAGATCTCGACGGCGACGGCCAATACGACCTGGTGGTGAAGTGGGAGATGAGCCCGCAAGACAACGCCAACGCGGGCACCACCGGCACGGTGAAGCTCGACGGCGTGAAGCTCGACGGGACCCGGCTCTTTCGCATCGACCTCGGCAAGAACATCCGCGAGGGCGCGCACTACACGCAGTTTCTCGTCTACGACCTCGACGGCGACGGCTCGTCGGAAATCGTCGTGAAGACCGCTCCCGGCACGGTCGACGGCAAGGGGAAGAACGTCATCCTCGGCAACGACAACCCGAACGCAGACTACCGCAACGGTGACGGCTACGTCCTCACCGGCCCCGAGTACCTGACGGTGTTCAGCGGCGTCGACGGCTCGGAGCTCGCGACGGTGCCGTTCGAAATCGCACGCGGCACCGTTTCCAGCTGGGGCGACAACTACGGCAACCGCGTGGATCGCTTCGTCGGCGCGATCGCGTTCGTCACCGCGGACGGCCGCCCGAGCGCGCTGATGGGGCGCGGCTACTACACCCGCGCGACCCTCACCGCCTGGAACTACCGCGACGATACCTTCAGCAAGGTCTGGACCGCGGACAGCAACGCGAACACGCACTACACCGGACAGGGCAGTCACGGCATCAGCATCGCCGACGTCGACGGAGACAACCGCCAGGAGGTGATCTGGGGCGCGGCGATGATCACGAGCTCGGGGACGCGCGGCTGCTCGACGAACCTCGGACACGGCGACGCCCTCCACGTCGGCGATTTCGTGCCGAGCCGCGCCGGGCTCGAAGTGTTCATCCCCCACGAATACTCGAACTCGCGCGCCTACTCCCTGCGCGACGCGAAGACCTGCGAGATCATTTTCCAGGGCGCTGCCAACAACGGCAACGAGGGTCCGGGCCGCGGCGTGGCGGGAGACATCGATCCGAACCACGCGGGGGCCGAATTCTGGACCAACAGCTCCGACCGCCTGGACGAGAAGGGCGCGAGCCTCGGGGGCCGCCCCGGCTCCACCAACTTCCTCGTCTGGTGGGACGGCGACGAGTCGCGCGAGCTCCTGGACGGGAATCACGTCGACAAGTTCGGGGGCAGCCGCCTGCTCACCGCGGACGGCTGCACCTCCATCAACGGCACGAAGTCGACGCCCAACCTGAGCGCCGATCTGCTCGGCGACTGGCGCGAAGAGATCGTGTTCCGGTGCGGAACGAACCTCAGGCTCTACACGACCACCGCCGTGACGAGCCGGCGCATCTACACTTTGATGCACGACCCCCAGTACCGCTCGGCCATCTCGTGGCAGCAGTCGGCGTACAATCAGCCGCCGCACCCGAGCTTTCACATCGGAAACGGGATGAAGGCGCCTCCCAAGCCGGACATCACGGTGCGCTGAACGTCAGGGCACGTACCGTCCGCACACACCCGCGTTACAGGCAGGGACCAGCGCGGCGCGGCAGTGGACGCATTCCTCAGCCTCTTCGCAATCGTAGAGATCCTGGCTGAGCTCCTTCCAATCCGACGAGCTTGCCGCCTGCCGGTTGATCGCTGCCTGAGAACAATGGCCGCCCGCGTAGTCGCGACAACCCGTGTGCACGACGACGCAATCGTCGTCCACCTGACACGCCCGATTCGCCTCGAGGAACTCTTTCACCTCGGCCTGCTCGGAAGAGCAGTCCGAGCAGCCCGCAGTCGCGACGCCCGAGAGCGCCACCATTACGACCAGAAACCTGAATGTCACCTCCACCTCCATGCGGGGATGGATACATGAGCTTCCGCGGCGCGTGAAGGCAGCGACGTTCAGGGCACGAGCGAGTTGATGTACTCCTCGAGATTCGTCCATCCGTCCCCGTTGCGATCTTCGTTGCGATCTTCGGGATCCGAAGGATCGAGGCCGTTCGCCGTCTCCCAGGAGTCGGCCATGCCGTCTCGGTCGACGTCCGCCGGGGGAGGGCCACCCGGGATCGTCCCGACGGCGTTGCTGAGGCCGAGGCTGGCCTCGTCGCTGATGGTCTTGCCCTTTTTGCCGTACGAGACGAGCTCGTCGATCACGTAGTCGTCGACCTGATCGCGCCACTTGGAGGCGCCGGCGTTCTCGATCACGTAGTCGAGTGCTTCTTTTGCGGTCATGGCCTCGACCTCGGGGTACTCGACCGAGGGCGTCTCGTGCCAGGTGACGCTGCCGAAGTCGCCCTTGCCGAGCAGTCGCCCGTCGAGCGTGCCGTCCTTGTCGCTGTCGTAGTAGTTGCCGACCGCATACAGGTTGTACGCGGAGGTCGGGCTGTCGAGCGTCCCGCCGTTCGTCTCCGGGCCGGCGATCAGGTAGTTTCCGAGCATGGCGCCGTCGGAGCGGCCGCTCGTGTCCCCGAGGATGTAGCCCGAGACGACCCAGTTGTAGATCACGTTGTTGACGAACTGCAGCGTGCCGCGCGCCTTCGGGTTCCGTGAGTTGTTGTCGATGTAAAGCGAGCGGATGATCGAGGTCCCTTGCGTGTTCACGAGCCCGCCGGTGCTGTGGGTCTGAAGCCCCTGCGAGACGATCGAGTCCTGGAGCGTCAAGTTGTAGAGGTCGGCGCCGCTCTCCTGGTTGAGATCGAACGTCCCGTCGCGGCCCCAGCTGAGCGAGCAATGATCCCAGATGAGATCGTGACCGTTCGCGACGGTCACGGTGTCCTTCCCGGACTCGCCGATCTTGCCCATGCGGAAGCGCACGTAGCGAACGATGGTGTTCGAAGCGCCGGAGAAAGAAGTGCCGTTGCCGTAGATGGTGATGCCGCCGCCGGGCGCGGTCTGACCCGCGATGGTCTGGTTGCTCTTGAAGACCAGGCGTGAGCCGATCTTGATGACGCCGCTCACCTCGAACACGATCGTGCGATTCGATTGGCTGATCGCGTCGCGCAGCGACCCAGGGCCGCTGTCGTTCAAGTTGGTCACGTGATAGACGTCTCCGCCGCGCGCCCCGGTCGCCATTCTTCCGAAGCCCTGCGCGCCGGGGAACGCGGTGAGCTCGCCGTCGTTCGGCATGCCACCGCTGCCGCCCTGGCCGGCAGCGCCGCTCGTCCCGCCCGCACCGTCACTCGACGTACCGCCCGTGCTCGACGCGCCACCAGCGCTCGACGAGCCACCGGCGTCCGCGCTTCCGCCCGTGTTCGCGCCGCCGCCCGCTGCGCCGCCGTTCGCTGCGCCCCCGGTCGAGGCTCCGGCGCCGTTCGAGCCTGCGGCTGACGTGCCGCCGCTCCCCGCTCCGGTTCCGCCCGTCGAGAAAGATCCGCCAACGCTCGATCCGGCTCCCCCCTCATCACTCCCGGGCGCGGCGTCGGATCCGCAAGCCAGCGTACCCAGTCCAGAAAGCACGAGCAGGAAAGAGGTTCGGCGCACGACGGCGAAGGGCTTCATGGGCTTTCAGCTAGGGTTGCGCGAAGAGCCCGGTGTCAGTCACGAATCGACCTGAACACGAGGCTCGGCCCCTTGCCGGAGCGGTCGCTCAGGAGCCGGCCGCGACGCCCCAGCCGCTCGCGGAGTCCCCTTCGCGAAGGACACCGCGCCTCGCCATCAGCAGCGAACCGCGCAGGTGATAGTGCTGCCAGAGCTCCTCGGTCTTGCGCCTTCGCTCGTGATCCTCGGCGTTCACCGAGAGCGCCTGCCGGATCGCGAAACGGCGCACCTCACTCGCACTCTTGGCAGCCGCGCTCGCTGCGAAATCGGCCGCTTCCCGGATGGCGCGCAAGGTGTCACGGCGCGCTTCGATGCCGATCTCCACGGCGAGGCTCGAGAGCTCGTCTGTCTTCGCGCCGGGGAAGAAGCGCTCGTGGAGCTGGCGGGCGAACGAGAGGCTGATCAGCCGGTTGAGTAGGCTCTCGATCTCGAGCGCCCGCTCGTGGAGGCTGACGCGCAGGATGCGAAACAGGATCTCCGCGCGAAGGTCGCTCATACGATAGCCGTAGCTGCGGTAGTCGCCCTCGAGGCGTCCCTCGGCCTCGAGGCGGTCACGGAGCGACGTACCCGAGTAGATCTCCGTGCGGCAGACGTTCCACGGCAAGTCGAGGTGACGGTCGGCGAGCTGCAACGTGCGCTCGACGTCCTCGAGCGTGCAGTCGGGATCGAAGAGCATGAAGTTGAAGGAGGGGACGATCCCCTCGGCGCGACACGCGGCGATAGCCGCGTCGTTGTGCTCGGGCTCGTGGGTGCGACCGAGATAGTCGAGGCGCTCCGGCGACGCGCTCTCGACGCCCAGGAACAGGTGGATCACACCCATTTCTCGGAGCGCCTGACATACCGCGGGAGTGACGGTCTCGGGCCGCCCCTTGACCCAGAAGACGAGGTCGGAGGCGCCCTCGGCGTCGAGCGCTCGCTTCAAGGCTCGCGTGCGCTCGATCGTCTTCTTCTCGCTCGGCAGCACGAAGAGGTCGTCCTGAACGAACGCCACGCGCGCGCCGCGGCGACGATACTGTTCGGCGATTTCGTCCGCGACCAACTCGGGCCGGCGCAGCCGGTAGCGCTTCTGCTGCTCGGAGGTGTACGCAGCGATGCTGCAGTAGTTGCATTCACCGACGCAACCGCGCGCCGTGATGACGAAATCGACCGTGAGCCCTCCGACCGTGTACGCGCGTTCGCTGCGTTCCGGCCAAGCCAGGCTGTCGAGCTCCCCCGTCGCGCGTCGCACCGGCCCCGCGACGATGCGCTCCCCTTCGCGCCACACCAGACCGGCGATCCCGCTCACCGGCTCGGCAGCGGCGAGGCGATCGAGCATTTCGCACAGCGTGTCTTCGCCGTCATGGCGCACCACCGTGTCGAGCCCGGGCACGTCGCGCAGGAGCTCTTCGTAGCAAAAGGTCGAGACGTGGCCGCCGCAAGTGACGTGGCCCGAATACCCGCGCTTCCTCAGCGCGCGGAGGTACTCGAGGTAGTCCTCGATGTTGTTCTGAAACGCGATACCGAGCCCGACCAGGTCGGGACCTTGGGCGAGCGTGTCGCGCAACGCGGCGTCCAGATCGCTCCGGTAGCCGTAGGCGACCACCTTCGCCCGATGCCCGCGACGACGAGCGGCGGCTGCGAGGTACTGGAGCGCCAGGTTCTCCTGCTGAATCGGCCCCACGAGCACCACCGACTGCGGTTTGGGCGCGACGCGCACTCCGCTCTCGTTCACGGGCGCAGCTAGCGGGAGCTTTCTCATCACGCTGCCTCCGCGTTGAACGAATACGTAGCGACCGCCGCGGCGTCCTCGGCGTACACCGCTGCCTGAATGAACGGCGAGGCCATTCCCTCCTCGAGCGTCCAGACCACCACGTCCGGCGACAACCGCTGAAGCGTACCGACGCTCGCGTGCCACTCGTACTCGAGCCCGGGTCCGCCGTCGTTCTCGGCCAACAACACCACCTTGTTCGAAATGCGCGCGAGCTCGACCACTCGCAGACGAAGGGCCCGCGCTAGCGGGAGCTCGTCTTCGTGCTGGTCCGGTACGATCGGGCTCGGCGCCATTTCAGCGATGATGCGGCACACCGAGCAGCTGTCGCCGGAGCTTACCCAGGTGCTCTCCGTGTAGCTCTCGGAGCAGAGGTGAACGTCGGTCACCGCGTGCACGGTCACGGGCTCCGGTTGGCACTCGACCTCGAACGTGACTCTCAAGGTCATGCGCGTGAGCTGCTCCGTCAGCGGAATCCCTTCCGGGAATGAGGCCGTGAACGTGAAGCCCGCCGGAACCTCCGTGAGATCGCTGACCGTGATCGCCTTCAGCCTCTCGTCCGTCGCGTCCAACACCTCCACGACCGGAGTCCCGGTCACGAAGTCGCGCACCAGACCTGCGATCTCGATCGTGCCCTCGACGTGGAGTGGGTCACTCGAGGGCGTGAGCACGACTCGCGCGGCTCGATGACTCTCGACGGGGAGCGCCGTCGCGGCACAGATTTGGCCCGGTTCGGCGGGCACGCCTTCGTCGGGGAGCTCGACCACGTACTCGTCACATCCCTCGGTCGACGATGAGCCGGCGCTCCCTGCATCGAACGGCGGGATGAAGATGCTGCCAGCCGCGCCACCGTTCTGGCTTGCCCCGGCCGCCCCCGCGGCGCCGCCGAGCGCGGTCTGGCCCGCGCTCCCGGCCGTCGTCGCGCTCCCGCCCGTGCCGGGGTCGGGTGCGTCCGGCTCGTCACAAGCGCCCGCGGCGCTCAGCGTGGCCGCCACCATCAGGGGGACCGCCCCACGTCTCGACTGCGCAAACACCCTGAGCTGCCTCATCGCGCCTCCTGCGGGCGAGTGTCGGTCAGCTCGCCCCGAACATCAATCTCGACGACGCGAGACACCCCCGTTGACGCGAACGGTCGCTACGCTATGAATGAGGCCATGACGGGTGTGGAGCAATATCGGGGAAGCTGCGGGTGTGGCGAAGTCAGATATGAACTTCACTCGGTGCCGCGAGCGACGGTGATGTGTCACTGCTCTCAGTGTCGCAAGGCCACCGGCACGGCGTTCGGGACTTGGGCGCTCGTGCCGAAGGACGAGTTTCGCTTTACGAGCGGCACTGAACGGATAGGTGAATTCCGTTCCTCCGATCACGCTACCCGCATGTTCTGCAAAGACTGCGGCACCACGCTCGGCAACTTGACCACTCGGCGGCCGGATTTTTTCCACCTCGCCGTCGGCACGCTCGATGTGACCCCGCCCTTGAACATCATCCTGCACGTGTACGCGGGGTCGAAGGCAGCCTGGTACGAGATCAGGGACGACACCCCGCGGCATGACACCGAACCCACGCCGCAGCGCAAAGAGTGAGTGAAAAGTTCCCGCGTACCTCGACGCGGCAGCGCGCTTGCCGGGGAGTTTCGGGGCGAGTACTGAATGGCTCGTGGCCGACGCATTGGAATTCACATCCGGCAGGCTTGGGAGGGAAACGTTGGTCATCCGCCAGGTTACGAGCGAAGACTCGTTCGAGTCCCTGACCGATCTCTTGCACCGAGCTTACGCGCCGCTCGCCGCGATGGGCTTCCGCTACCTCGCCACGCACCAGGACGTCGAGACGACGCGCCGACGCTCGGCCAGTGGCGAATGCCTGCTGGGGGTCCTTTCGCATCGAGTGGTCGGCACCATCGTCGTCATTCCACCCAAGGGCGGCTCCACCCGCTGCGAGTGGTACGCCCGCACCGACGTTTCGGTCTTGAGCCAGTTCGCCGTCGAGCCCGCGCTCCAGCGAAAGGGATACGGCCAAGAGCTACTCGCTTTCGCTGAATCGCGAGCATGGGCGCTCGGGGCAGCCGAGGTCGCGGTAGACACCGCCGAAAACGCGCATCACCTCATCCGGTTCTATTCGACCCGTGGCTATCGCCATGTCGGGCATGCGCAGTGGGAACACACCAACTACCGCAGCGTCATCCTCAGCAAGGCGCGCCATGGATGACCTCGGCCAGCTCTTCGGTGCGCTCGCAGCAGAGGTCCCGGACGGCCCCCCTGGTGAGGGCGATTTCGTGTTTCGGCGCAGCACCCTCCCCGCTCCGCCGCCGGTGCTCGTCACGCATCGCCTCGCCATCTTCAAGGGGCAAGCCGACTACAACGGCTGGTACCGCGTCGAGCGGCTCCTGGTCTATCTCGAGCCTCGAGTTTCGCGCGAGCTTGCGCTCTTCCTGCTCGCTTGTGTGTTCCACGATCCCGAACGCTCCGATCTCGTGCTCTCCGATCCACACTCGGAGATCCGCCGTATCGTCTATCGGTCGCACGCCGGTAAGCCGGAGGAGCCGCCCATCGGGCTCTCGCTCGCGCCTTCCACCTTCCGCTACTCGCCGAGCCCGACCGCCAAGCATCCCTGGATCGCGGAGGCCGACGTGCAGAGCCTGCCGCTGCTCGCGCTGAGCAACGAAGAAGAGACGCTCGACTCGGCGCGGCGCGACACCGTTTTCGTGGAATCTTCGGTCGTCGGCACCGTGCGCCTGGCAGAGCTCTTGTTGAACGCCGGGTGTTCGTGGAACCCCATCCGCGAGTACGACCTCGAATGCGACGCCGGCTTTCGGGGCGTCGCGCCCATGAGCGCCGAGGTCAAGCTCGTGCTTCCGGGCAGCAGCTACTGGGTGATCCAACCCACGACGGAGCCGGGCTAGGCGTTGCCACGCGAGGTCGGGCCTGCTTCAATCGCTGCTCGGAGGCGATGCTTTGCGGAGTTCCCGGTGGAGGCGGAGGTCGGGTGATCTGGTGATGGCGGTGGCGCTGTCGGCGCTCGGCGCGCTGGTTGGAAACGCGCTGGCTCCGCGCGCCGCGAGCGCATGCCAATGCGAGGGCCCGACCTGGCTGCTCGTGCTCGTCGGTGACGAGGCGAGCGATAGCTCGCAGGCTCACGACGCGCTCTGGCCGAAGGAGGCGTCGCTCTCGGCCTCCCGCGGGTGGGTCATGCTGGGGAAGCATTCGAACCAGGCCGGCGTGGTCGGTCACGCGAGCGTCAGGCCGTGAACGCGAGACACGTCCTCTTCGCGAGCGCCTTCCTCGGAGGGCTCTTCGCGTCCATGCTCGGTGGTTGTGGGGCGCTCTGTCCCTGTCCCGAGACGCCGGAATACCCCGAGCCGCAAGGCCCGCTGTCTGGCCTCGTCGTGACGAGCCACGACCAGTACGGCAAAGAGCTCCCGCCGCCGGTAGAACCCGAGGGCGGCTCCATCGAAGTCACGGGTCGCGAGGTCATCGTTCGATATACCCAGGGTTCGGTAGCGCACCAGCTGGTCTACGCGATCACCGGCCCGCGATAGGCCGGAGCGGGATCGACCATGGAGCTTCGAGAAAGCCGACCGCTCCCTGCAGAGCTCGACTCGCCCGAGACGCTCGAATCCTTCCTGCTCGCGCTCGCGTCGAAGCTCGCGCCCCTGCTCGAGGTGTCCTTGGTCCCGTACGACTGGCGTTCGGGTGAGCGCTCCGGGACGAGCTTCTCCCTGGAAGGTCGCCTCGCTGACGGGACACTCGTCATCGTAACGGCCGTGCCTCTTCGTTCTACGATCGAGCTTCTGATCGACGACGCCGCGGCCTTGAAAACGGCATCTAGCTTCGTCGGGCGCTGGACGTATCTCGGCTTCGGTGGCGTGCTCAGCGTGGGCTTCGCTGCGGGCACCTGGGCGGAGAGCGCGCTTTGGGGCACCGTGGTGTCGGTGTCGGTGCTGGTCGGCTGGGTGGCCCTGGATGTCTACTTTCAGCGCCGAAAGCTCCGCCTCTCACGGCCGCAGCCGCTCGTCGAGCAGTGGCGGCAGCGCTTCGACGAAGCCGTCGCGGAGGCCGCGCGACGAATGGTACGCTCTACTCCGCCTCCGTGAAGCCTCGCACCCTCGATCTTTCGGCGTACCGCGAGATCGCCGTTCTCACCGGCGCCGGTATCTCCGTCGGCTCCGGGCTCCCCACGTATCGAGGCGCAGGTGGCCTCTGGAAGGCGTCGCGCGTAGAGAGCTTTGCGACCGCGGAGGCCATCCACGCCGCCCCCGAGCGAGTCTGGGACTTCTTCTCCGGCGTTCGTTCGAAGATCGCAGCCGCTTCTCCCAACCCCGCCCACCGCGCGCTCGCCGCCGCGGAAGCGCGCCTCCGCGCGACGCAGCGCCTCACGATCCTGACTCAGAACGTGGACGGCCTTCACCAACTCGCTGGCTCGAAACGGGTGGTCGAGCTGCACGGCAGCTTGCGGCGGAGCCGCTGCACACGCTGCGATTATGCTCGCGAGGAGGATCTCGCGAGCATCTCCTCCTGCCCGCCTTGCCCGGCTTGTGGCGCGCCGCTCCGGCCCGCCGTGGTGCTCTTCGACGAAGCGCTGCCGGTGGACGCGGAGTGGGAGGCCAAGAAGGTTCTTCGCGACTGCGATCTGTTCCTGGCGGTCGGCACCTCGGGCACGGTCTCACCGGCGTCGAACTTCGTACGTGCCGCGGAGTACGCCGGCGCGCGCACCATCTACGTCAACCTGGAACCGATGCAGCCGCCGAACCCCGCGTTCCGCGAGGTAGTGCTCGGACGCGCGGAGGAACTCCTCCCCGAGCTCCTCGCCGTTCCAGGCAGCCAGCGCGAGGTCGATTCATGATCGCCGATCAGCTGCTCGGCGGCCTGTACGGCCTCTTGATCGGCGACGCGGTCGGAGTCCCCTACGAGTTCTCGTCGCCCTCGGAGCTGCCTCCGCTCGAACGAATCGAGATGCCACCGCCTGCGGGGTTCGCCCGCGCCCACCCGAGCGCCCCTGCGGGAGCCTGGTCGGACGACGGCGCGCAGGCTCTCTGCTTGCTCGCGTCCCTGCTCGGACAGGGTGAGCTCGACCTCGACGATCTCGGGCGTCGTTTCGTCAACTGGCACGACTGGGGTTACCTCGCGGTCGACGACCGCGTCTTCGACATCGGCAACCAAACGGCGCGAGCCCTCGACGCCATTCGCTACGGGACCCCAGCCGCAGAAGCCGGATCTCGTGAAGCGCACCACAACGGAAACGGAGCCTTGATGCGCGTCCTGCCGCTCGCGCTCTGGCACACCGGCCCCGACGCTGAACTCGCGGCGCTGGCCGCGCGCCAGTCCATCGTCACGCACGGCCACCCACGCTCGCAAGTCTGCTGCGCGCTCTATTGCCTGTGGGCTCGCGCCACGCTCACGAGGGTGAACGACGCTTATGCGCACGCGGTCACGACGTTACGAGCGCTCTCTCTGGGGGACGCGACTTTCACGCACGAGCTCGAAGAGCACGTTCGTCCCGACGAGCCTCCGCGAGGCAAGGGTTCCGGCTACGTCGTCGACTGTCTGCACTCCGCCCGCCTGGCGCTCGAAGAACCGAGCTTCGAACGCGTGGTAAAGCGCGCTATTTCGCTCGGAGACGACACGGACACGACCGCGGCGGTCGCGGGCGGCATCGCGGGGCTGCGACACGGCTCGAGCGGCATCCCGGAACGCTGGCTTCGCGGGCTCGCCGGGCGAGAAATCGTGGACCCGCTCGCCCGCGCGCTGCTCGCTCACCGCGGGCTCGCGCTCGACTCCTAGCCGCCAGTCAGGTCCATCACGCCGTTTCTCGCGACGTTGTAGTCATGGCGCTCGCCGCGCGTGACGAAGTCTTGAATCGAGCGCGCGAGCGCTGCGCCCAAGAACCCGATCAGCGGCAGGTGCTCTCCGCCTTCACACGTCGCCTGCCCTTCCACGTCTTCTCTATCGGCCACGAAGCGCTCGTCCCAGCGCACGAGGCCAAAAGAGCCGTCCGCGGCGAGGGCCGCGTGCACGAGCGCCTTGCCGTGACCCCGCGCGTACTCCGACAAGAGCGTGCGGCTCGCCCAGTTGTCGAAAGCGTCCACGACCAACTCCGCGTCCCCGAGCAACGCTGCCGTATTCTGCTCGGTGAGGCGCACCGGCGCGACGTCGGCGCGCACCCCCCAAAAATTGAAGAGCTGGAGCTTGAGCGCCTCGGCCTTGTTCTTGCCGACCGACTGCTTGACGAAGAACTGCGCGAGCAGGTTCTTCGACTCGACGCGGTCATAGTCGATCAAGCGGAGCTCTGCCTTCAGGTTGCGGCAAAGGAGCACCGCGGTCGACCCGAGGGCGCCCACACCGCAAAAGACGATGCGCACGCCGTGCCTCAGCTTCCGCGCCCGAAAGGCACCTTCGGCCGCACGTAGATCCGCTTACCGTTCGGCGAATCGAAGCGGTCGACGACGAAATGCGCGAACGCAGCGTCGTCGAGATCGGGCACCCGAAGACCCCTGAGCCCGCCGCCGCGGACCACCTCGACGGCGATGCGCTTCACGTCAGCGTCGCTGAGCTCGTACTCGACGTCGAGCGTGTAGTCGGCCGAAAGCCCGTTGTAAGTGATGTTCAGCACTGCCATTTTCATTCTTCCGTCTCGTGCTCCGAAGCCAACTGCTCCGGCAAACCTAGCTTCATTCCCGACGCTGCCCTGAGCAGCGCCGCCCACCAGGGTTCCTGGCTCGCGATGGCTTCGGTCTCTCCTTCCCGAACCAGCATGCCAAAAGCTGTCACGATCGAAAAGCGCAGGGATCGACCGAGGGCCGACTCCAGAGCGCTCATGGTCGTCCGATCCTCTTCCGAGAAGGCGAGCGGACCCATCGGGTGGGAGTGGGAAAGTTCCTCGAGCTCCTCCCGATGCCGCCAGATCGCCTCCCACCGGGCCCGCGAGTCGGCGAGCCGCGCCGGGTCCTCCGAGCCGTCGCTCCACAGCACCGCTCCCCGCCGGCCGATCAGGAAAAACACCTCGCGCATGCCCATCCC
>JAEZYO010000485.1 GCA_023419055.1 Pseudomonadota bacterium
CCGTCGTCGGTAGCGCCATCGGCGGGCTGTTCGATCCGATCTGCGTGGCGGTGCGCGCGATCGGCCTGGGCGTGGTGCCGGCGCTCCAGTACCTCGGGATCCGGAGCGCCACCGTCGCGGCGGAGACGAACCTGCGCGCCGTGCAGACGAGCGCGGACGGCCTGCAGGACGTGCTGGCGCAGAGCGTCTGGACCCCGAATCAGGGCTACTTCCACCAGACCTGGTTCATCGTCTTCTTGCTGGTCGCGATTCTGTTCATGAATCGCTTCATCCCGCGCTTCTGGTGCCGCGCGCTCTGCCCGCTCGGCGCGTTCCTGGGCGTCATCTCGCGCTTCGCGCTGTTCGGGATGGAGAAGGACCACGCGAAGTGCACCGACTGCAACTTGTGCCTCGTGAACTGCCAGGGTGCCGACAGCCCACAGGGTGGGGTGAAGCACCGGCAAGACGAGTGTCACATGTGCCTGAACTGCGAGACGGCCTGCCCCGAGGACGTCATCAAGTTCAAGTTCCTGCCGAACCGGAAGAGCACGGTGCAGAAGCCGGACCTCACGCGCCGCACGGCGGTGGCGACGGCCGCGGCGGGCGCCGTCGCGATTCCGTCGATGCGCATCGCGAACTGGCCTGACAAGGCCTACAGCGAGAAGGTGATCCGGCCGCCGGGCGCCGTGGAGGAGCGCGCCTTCCTCGAGCGCTGCATCCGCTGCGCCGAGTGCATGAAGGTGTGTCCGAACAACGCCCTCCACCCCGCCTTCTTCGAGGCGGGCCTCGAGGGGCTCTGGACCCCGATCCTGATCCCGCGCATCGGCTACTGCGAGTTCTCGTGCGTGCTCTGCGGTCAGGTTTGCCCGACCGGCGCGATCCAGAAGATCGACGAGAAGCAGAAGATGGGCGTCGGGCAGAAGCCGATCTCGGTCGGCACGGCCATGTACGACCACGGCCGCTGCCTGCCCTGGTCGATGGCGACGCCTTGCATCGTCTGCGAGGAGTTCTGTCCGACCTCGCCGAAGGCGATCTGGGCGGAAGAGGTCTCGATCCCGAAGCGCGACAGCAAGTACGACGCGAAGGGCGAGCACGCGAAGATGCTGATGGTGACGGTGCAGCGCCCACACGTGGATCCGACGCTCTGCATCGGCTGCGGCGCATGTGAGAAGGTGTGCCCCATCGTCGACAAGCCCGCGGTCTACGTGACGAACGCTGGTGAGACCCGCTCGAAGACGAACGTCATCCTGCTCGAGAACACGAGCTACGGCCAGACCTGAGCCCGCTCGGAGACGAGCGAGACGAGCCGTAGAAGGCAACGCGGGTCATTCCCATCGAGTGACGGCTGAGCTAACCTGAAGGGCTTGCGGTTCATCGAAGAGTGTTTTCCGCTGCTCGTCACGGTGGGTCCGAAGCGCTGGGATCCGGGGGAGATCGAGCAGATGACCCAGGGCTTCGAGCGCTACTTCGTGCGCGGTGATCGCTACGCGACGCTCTTCGTCTCGCCCAAGAACGCCGACGCGGTGGGCGCGAAGGAGCGCAAGCTGATCGTCGACTACGCGAACAACCCGCGCGTCAAGGAGTACTCGAAGAAGCTCTGCATCGCCTCCGCGACCGTGATCGAGAACACGCTCATGCGCGGTACGCTCACGGCCATCCAGTGGTTCTGGACTCCCGCGGCGCCGTTCAAGGCGGTGGCGAGCCTCGAGGCGGGCATCGACTACTGCCTCGACGCGCTCGACAGGGCGCGGATTCCGCTTCCGCGAAGCGCAGCGGCCATTCGGATCGAGCTCTCGAAGCAGCTCAAAGATCTTTGAGCGGAGCCGTCCGCTTCACGCTCCACGTGGCCGTCTTTTCGAGCTCCCACTGCAGGGTGACGGGATCTTCCTCGAAGCAGGGGCCGTCCGGGAGGCACGGCGGCTTCAACGGCGCGGGGTAGCAGCCTTTGTCGCTGCAGTGCACTCGCGTGAACCTGAAGTCGCAACCCACGAGGTACTCCTTCACCTTCGGGGTCTCGCGCGCGAGCTCGGTCTCGATCTCCGAGCGCGCGCACTTGAGGTTGCGGCCCCCCGTCTCCACGACCGCGGGGGGCTCCCCCGCTGCGCAGCCCTGAACACCCAACAGCAACGCGATCACCGCTATCTCGAGCTTGGCCATGCGCTTCCGACACCGCGGGTCGACTCGCCTTGGGACGATCCGCTCGCTCCGCGAGCGCGGGCGCCCTTACGCGGCGTTGCGGGCCAGGTCGACCACGAGCCGCGTGCGACCGACCAGCAGCTCGTCTCCGTGGGCGAGCTCCTGCTCACCGCGGATGCGGACGAACACGCCGGTGCGTGAGCCGAGATCGGTGAGCACGACGGCGTCAGCCTGCTCTTCAATCAGGCAGTGCTGCTCGCCGACCAGGGGATCGTCCGGGAAAACCAGGTCACCGATCGCCGAGCCGATCTGGAGCGTGTTGCCGCGAGCCACCACGCAGCAACCAGCGGCGCCGCCCTCGAACATCTGGGTGACGCGGAACGAGGAGGGCCATTTGGGCGAGGAGTAGAAGTACGTCGGATCCGGATCGGGGCCGTCGTCGGGGACCGGATTTTTCTCCAGCCGAAGCAGCTGATCGCCCACCACGAACTCGTCCCCGAGCTCGAGCTCGACCGGGGTGCGAATGCGGAGGAAGACGCCGTTTCCACCCTCGAGATCTTCCAGCCAGAGCCGACCTTCGCGGAACGTAAGGACGGCTTCTTTCGGATGACAGAAGGCTTCACCCGGGAGCGCGATGGTGCCGGCCGCGCCGATCAGCGCCTCGTCGCCGACCGGATCGTAGCGCTCGGGTCCCCCGGTCAGGCTTCGGAGCACGTGCAGCGTGAACAGGCTCGGAGCGGCCGCGGGGCGAGGCTCGGCGCGCGGCGCCTCCGGAGCGACGACGGGTGCCGGCGTGGGCGCGGGAGCCGCTGCCGCGGGCGACGGGACGTTGGGGCTCGAGATCGAGTTCGGCGGCCCTGCCTCGGCGCGCTGCTTTTTCTGGCTCGCGAGCTTCCGGATGTTCTCGACCTGCGGCGGGTGATCGAGCACGTCCATGCCGCCCACGGCTCTGCCGGCGATGACCTCGTCGAAGCGCGACTCGCGGAGCGCGAGCACCATCTCGAGGTGCTGCGCCTTCATCAGCGAGCGCACGTACTCGGCCACGTCCGGGCGCGAGACCTCGGCGTGATACGAGCGCTTGTGGCTCTTGATGATGCGGCCGCCGTCCGCGAAAAGGTGCGTGATGATGTGCGGCTGATCGAGCCCGGAATCCTCGGTCTGAACGTGAAAGACCTGGTTCTGGTACTTGATGTTGTTGTTGAAGCCCATCTGCGCGCGCCGGAACGACGGGCGCTTCATTTCGGCTTCGAACTTCGCGAGCTGCTCGGCGCCGTAGTGCTGGACGGCGGCGTCCAGATCAGCGTGGTCGCCCGGGACGCCCTCCATGCGCTCGAACGCCATCTGCGCGATGCGCGCGCCGGGGTCGATGCGCAGCGCTTCGGCCATGAGCTGCTGACCCTCCCCGTCGTTGGGCCCGTTCGCAGCCCAAGCGGCCAGGATGGTCACGGCCTCGTCCGGACGGCCCTTGTCGACTAGCCACTTGGCGACACGAAGCGCGGTCTGCCGCTCCTTCACGGTTCCGGGAGCCATGGGGGAAGGCCCAACCTTAGCCCAAGGCGGCCCCGAGATGCGAGACCGCGCGTCCGGGTGAGCGAGAGCTCCTAGTTTCTCGGCCTAGGGCGCGCCGCCGCTCCCGGCCGGAGCGGGGAGCGCCATGCCGGCGAACCCGCCCATGCCCGTCCCGCCGACGCCTCCCGCGCCGCCCATGCCGCCGCAGTCCTTGGAGCACCAGGACGGGTTCTCGAACGCGCCGCAGACGCCGTCACCGCACGGCCCGCAGTCGAACGCGCAAGTTTCCCCGGGGCTGCAGTAGTAGTCGCCGCAGTAGCCGCAGTCCTTGTAGCAGGTGTTGATGTCTTCGTTCGCGCCGCAGGTGCCGTCACCGCAGCTACCGCAATCGAAGGCGCACACCTCGCCGGGCGTGCACACCCAGTCACCGCAAGAAGCGCAGTCGATGCAGGTGTCCGTGCTCTCCCAGTAGCCGCAGGTGCCGTCACCGCAGAAGCCGCAGTCGTACGGGCAGCTGCTCGCGGACTCACCCTGACCGCAGAAGCCGTCGCCGCAGGTGCACTCCCAAGGGCAGTACTGGTAGTCGCCGCCGTCGCAGAAACCGTTGCCGCAGGTGAAGTTGCACTCCCAGGGGCAGTACTGGTAGTCGCTCGCGTCGCAGTAGCCGTTGTTGCAGGCGTACTCGCACTCCCACGGGCAGTTCTGGTAGTCGCTGAACTCGCACGTGCCGTTGTTGCAAGAGTACTGGCACTCCCACGGGCAGGACTGGTAGTCGTTGCCGTCGCAGTAGCCGTTGCCGCAGGTGCTGAAGCACTCCCAGGGGCACTGCTGGTAATCGTAGCCGTCGCAGTAGCCGTTGCCGCAGGTGCTGAGGCCGCACTCCCACGGGCAGCTCGCGTAGTCGCTCGGCTCGCACACGCCGTTGCCGCAGCCGGGCTGGCACTCGTAGCTGCAGCCGAGGGCCGAGTCCGAGATGTCGCAGATGCCGTTGCCGCAAGTATTGATGCCGCAGTCCCAGGGGCACTGCTGGTAGTCGCCTGGCTCGCAGTAGCCGTTACCGCACGTGGCGCACTCCCAGGAGCAGCTCTTGTAGTCTTCGGGATCGCAGAGCCCGTTGCCGCAGGACCCGCACTCCCAGGGGCAGCTCATCGCGTCCGAAGCATCGCAGACGCCGTTGCCGCACCGGCTGTCCTGGCCCTCCCACGGGCAGAAGGTCCAGTCGTCGCCGTCGCAGTAGGCGTTGCCACAGCTATCGATGCCGCACTCCCACCCGCAGGCAGCGTAGTCGGTGCTGTCGCAAATGCCGTTGCCGCAGCTATTGATTCCGCACTCCCACGGGCACTGCTGATAATCGGCGTCGTCGCAGATCAGGTTGCCGCAGGTGCTCGCTCCGCACTCCCAGGGACAGGACGCGTAGTCCGCCTCGTCACAGAAGCCGTTGCCACAGGTCTGGAAGTCGCACTCCCAGGGACAGAGCTTGGCGTCGAGCAAGTCACAGACGCCGTTGTTGCAGGTGCAGTCGCCGCACCAGCCGATCTCGTTCGACTCACAGATGAAGTCGCCGCAAGTCTCGACGGAGCCGCAATCTTCGGGGCAGCTGGTCGCGTTCTCTTCGGAGCCGCAGAGCCCGTCGCCGCAGCCTACTGACTCACAGTCCTTGGGACAGGATTGAGGCGTCTCGTTTCCGGCGCAGCGCCGGTCGCCGCAGACGTTCTTGTTCCCCTTGCCCGCGACGCCGTCATTGCCGTGGCCGAGCGGTAGATCCGCGCGCCCGCAGCCGCCGATCAGGGCAGCCACGCCGAGCGCGGCAATCACGGAGGCCCAGAGACTAGACGACGACACACTCATGCGACTTCTCGCCCCTCGCAAATGGCGGGCCAACGATCTACCCACCGAAACCAAGCCCATTGTCGCAGATGCGGTGTCTGATGTGCCAGGTTTTGGTGGCGATGACTGGCACAAAGCCGGGCGGTGCGATCGCGAAGTGAGATTTCCCTGAACGCGCGCTCCCCCGACGTCGCGCGCGCTCGAGCGCTGGAAAGAGACTTACCGAGTTTCGCGCGCTCCACGCTCGGTTCCGATTCGTTCGGAGGACGCGCCTCGACGAACGAGCTCGACTCATCGCGCCAAATAGGAAACGGCCAGGACAAGGCTTGCTCGTCCTGGCCGTTCGAGGAGCTGTCCGAAATGCTCGGACGCTCCTAGAGGCTCACTTGGCCTCTTCGGCGGGGGCGGCGGCGCCGTCGGCGGCCGGGGCGTCAGCCGGAGCGGCCTCACCCTCGGCGGCGGGGGCGTCGGCAGCCGGGGCAGCCTCTTCGGCGGCCGGAGCAGCAGCCTCATCGGGAGCCTTCGCCTCGGGGGTGGCTTCGCCACCGCCGCAAGCAACAGCCAGAGCCGCAACCGGAATCAGCGCAACGATCTTACGAATCGACATGTTGTTGTGTCCTCCTGCCGAACCGACACCTGGTGGGCTCGGACCGACTTTCAGATGCGTGAGCGAAACAAAGCGGCTCACGCGGGGCAGCTTTTTCTTCGATCGTCAGAGGGAAGTCAAAGAAATCCGGGGGCTTATAAAAGACCGATCGGCCTTCGATGCTAGGTTTTAGGCCCGATGGTCGGCGTGATTGAGGCACCCAATTTCGGTGCAAGTCTGCGGGACCACTCGTTTCAGTCGCTGCGCCGTTTTCCTCCTGCGACTCTCACCCACATTGGTTCTCGGCGCTTGAGCCGAAATCACCTGCTCGTGCATCCATACCTCCTGTAGACCCCGTTCCATGACTTCGCGCCCCACACGAGCCCACCGCCTTGCGGTCGTAGGCGGCCAGGCCAGCCGCTCGCTGCCTGACCCTCGGCTCGCGGTCGCGCAGGGGCTGACGGACGAGCAGCTGGTGAAGCTCTCGCGCGAACGTGACTCGGTCGCCTTCGAAGCGCTGTACCGGCGTCACGCCGCGTTCGCTTTCAACCTGGCAACAAGGATTCAGGGCAGCTCGAACGAGATTGACGACGTCGTCCACGACGCGTTCCTTCGCGCGTACCAGAATCTCGGCGAGCTCAGGGACGGCGCTGCCTTCCGCGCCTGGCTCGGCAGTATCGTGGTGAGCCTGGTGCGGTCTCGACTGCGCCGCCGCCGCTTGCTCGGCGTGCTCGGGCTCTCGACGCCGGATCCCGTCGACCTCGAGTCGATCGCGGCCCAAGACGCCGCTCCCGACACTCGCGTCCTCCTGGCGCAGGTCTACTCACTCCTCCAGACGATGGATGCGGACGACCGCATCGCCTGGACGCTCCGCCACATCGAGCACCATCGGCTCGAGACCGTGGCGGAGCTCGCCAATTGTTCGCTCGCCACCGCCAAGCGGCGAATTTTGCGGGCTCAACGCTACCTGGAGCAACGATTCGTCGCTCCCTTTTCGGATCCGGAATCAGAGTCATGACGCTGCGTAAGTTCGACGACCTTCCAAGCGGAGCCCTGCGCGACCACGGGACGCGCGACAGGGTGGACCGCGTCTGGCAACGCTTGGAAGGAGAGCTCGAAACCGCAGCTCCGCGCTCGCGCGTCACCCTGTGGTGGGTTCCTGCCGCTGCGGCCATCATTTTCGGCGCCGGCGTGGTCGTGGGTTCCAAGTGGGCGCGGCCAGAGCCGGCGCCGGTGGCAGTGGCAGAGAAGCCGATCGCGAACGATTCGGTCTCGACGAGTCCGGCTCCCGCGGCGGCGCACGAGGAGCCGAAGCCGATCGAGAGCGCGGTCGCGCAGCATCGCGCGACGGCCCCGCGCCCGCGCTCCGTCGAGGTGATCCCTCCGCTTTCCGACGAGGAACCGGCGGTGGTTCGCGAGGTCGAGGTTCCGGTTCTTCCTCCGGGGCCGCCTGAGTGGAAGCAGCTCGCCGACGCCGGCGATTTCGAGGCCGCGCGAGCGGCGATCGCTCGAGCGGGAGGCTTCTCGGCCGTACTCGGGAGTGCGAGTCCGGCACAGTTGATGAGCTTGGTGGACGTCGCGCGCGCGGCCGGCGAGCGTGAAGTCGCCGTCGCGGCGCTGCACCGGGTGGTCGTGGATTCGCCCCATTCTCCGGAAGCTCCTCTCGCGGCGCTGACGCTCGGCAACATGCTCGAGCAGTCCGGCGACGCGGCCGGTGCGGCCGAAGCCTTCGCGCTCTATCGGACCTTGTCTCCGGCCGGCGACTTCGCTGAAGATGCGACCGCCCGCGAGGTCGAGGCCGCTCTCGCCCGCGGGAACTGGGAGCTCGCGGCGGGGCTCGTCTACAAGTATGAAAAGGACTTCCCCAACGGGCGTCGCCGCGACGAGTTCCGACGTGAGCTCGAGCGCCTGGCGGCGGCGAGCGACGCGGGGCTCGAGCCGGAGCTCGAGAACGCGCCTGCGCCCGTGGGAGTCCCCGCGCCGAAGGCGCCTTAACGCCGTCTGCGCCGGCGTCGCGCTCCTCTTCTGGATCGGGCTCGCGAGCGCGAACCCGGACGCCTCGGTGATCGAGTTCGACGCTCGAGCAGAGTCGCTGCTCGACACGCGCGCGGCGCGGCGCCTCGTCGACCTCGAGATCAAGGACGTGAAGGTGCCCGCCGCGGAGGGGCGCGAAGACGTGGCGCTCTTCTTCCGCGTACTCGGCGCCGAACAGGGCAGGGTGCGCGTCGAGCTCTGGGAGCGCGGAGAACCTCACGGGGTTCGGCTCGTCTCTGCGGCCGACGGACGTAGCCTCGCGGCGCGACGCGTGGCGCTCGCCGCCGCCG
>JAEZYO010000486.1 GCA_023419055.1 Pseudomonadota bacterium
GCCCATCCCCCTGCTCGCGCGCCAGGAGCTCGATGGTGGCGAGCACGTCGTCCGCGAGCTCGGCGGACGCGAGCAGCGCGCGATAGTGCTCGAGCGCGAGCGCGTGATCGCCGCGGTTGTTCGCCACCTCCGCGAGCCTGAGGAGCGCGACGTCGCGTCGCTCACCCTCGAGGAAGGGCAAGACGCGCGCGAGCTCCGCATGAACCGCGGTCCAGTCCCCGGCGTCGCTGAGCGCGGCGATGAGCGCTTCGTGCGCCACCATGTCTCGCGGGTCCTCGGCCACGGCGATTTGCCAGGTGGCGACCGCACCGCCGACGTCACCGAGCTCGCGCAAACGGAGCGCCGCGCTCGCGTGCAGGAGCTCGCGCCGGCGAAGCGGCTCGGTCTCCTGGCCCAGGGCGGCCGCGTAGAGCGCCAGACGCTCCTCGGGCGCTCCAGAAAGCGCCAAGAGCTCGTCGATGCGAGTGATGATCTCGCGCGACGCTGGCGCGAACGCCAGGGTGCGCTTGTAGACCTGCACCGCTCGCGCGACGTCACCCGCCGCCGCCAGGGCCTCACCGGCAGCCTGTCCGACCTCGAACAGCGGAGCGGACTCGATCACGGCGTCCCCGAGGGCCTCGTCGAGCAACGCCGCGCGCCGGACGAGGTTCCCGCTCGCCCCCGCGAGGCGCTGTACGTGAGAGAGCCAGACCGGGACCTCCAAAGGCTCGGTCGCGACCGCGTGCTTCAGGCCGCGGCCCGCGATCTCGAGCGCCCGCTCGCGATCGCCCAGCCGGTTCTCCGCGATGACGAGCGCTTCCGCGAGCGCGCCGAGCCCGCGCGCCACCTCGGCCTCGAGCTCGGCCCGGAGCTCCAGCACTCGAATCAAGCCGCTCGCCGGCTCTTCGTCTCGAAAAATCGGCTCGAGCACGCGCGCCGCCTCGAGCCGGAGCTCGCCGTGCGTCAGCATCTTCTCCACAGCCGCGCGGCTCGCCCTGTGAGCGGGCTCGAGCGCGAGGGCCTCGGCGAACGTCGCGAGCGCCTGCTGCGGCTGGTTCAGGCCGATGAGCTCGAGCTGACCGATCTCCGCGAGCACCTCCACGCGCTCCGGTCCGGTCGTGCCCTCGAGCGTCTGGCGCAGCAAGAGCGTGAGGTCGGCGAACAGCCCCTCTTGCTCGAGCAGAGGCTTGAGGCGCTGGGAGATCTCCGGCGACGCGCCGTAGCGGGCTGCGAGCGCTTGCCAGGCTGCGATGGCGCCCGCGCGGTCGCGGCTCTTCAACGTGCGAAGCTCCGCGGCCTTGAACGCGAGCTCGCGCGCCTCCGCGGGATCCTTGCTGCGCTCGGCGCGGTGCGCGAGCACGTCGGCGAGGCCGTCTTCGTCGTTCTGCTCGGTGTAGAGCTCTTCGAGGCGCCGCAACGCCTCGTCGGTCCAGGGCGAGCCCACGAGCGCGCGGAACGCCACGACCGCGCGCGCTTGGTCCGGCACCTCGCCGTCCGAGAGCCGCGCCAGGCGGCGCGCCGCGGCCTGACGCACCTCTCGCTCGGGCTCGAGCTCCACCACCTTCTCGAGCACGACCGCGAGCTGCTTCAGCTCGCCGCTCTCGCCGTAGAGCTCGCTCAACCGGCGCGCTGCCACGAGCGTCGCGCCAGAGTCGGCGCCGATTTCGAGCACCTGCTGAAAGGCGGCCTGCGCCTTCTTCGGGTCGCCGGACTTCAAGTAGACGTCGCCGACGTCCACCGCCACGCGCGCCCGCACCGCCGGGTCACGGCTGGTCTGGAGGGCGCGAGCGAGGAGGCGCGCCGCTTGGGCGGGCTGATTGAGCGCGAGGGACAGCTCGACCAGGCGCGAGCGCAGCGCGTCGTCGCCCGGATCGCCCGCGACCACGGGCGCCAGGAGCTCGAGCGCGCCCGCCGGATCGCCGAGCGCGTCCTGCCTCAGGATCCCGAGCCGCCGCTGGACCTCGATGCGTCGAGGACCCCGAACCTGCTTGAGCTCGAGGCTCAGCATTCCCACGGCGCGCTCGATCTCGCCCGCCT
This sequence comes from Pseudomonadota bacterium, assembly GCA_023419055.1. The sequence goes on from JAEZYO010000486.1 coordinate 2,017, forward strand.
TCTCGTACGCGTCCGACAACGCGGCCGCAGCGCGAGGCCCGAGCTTCGGGTTCTCGATCAAAGCCTCGGCGACGCTGCGCGAGAGCTGATGGTGAGGCTCCGCCCGCAAGAGCCCCTCGGCGTGCTCGAGCGCCCGCGCTTGGTCCCGGAGCACCGTCGAGCAGAGATCGAGCGAGAACTCGTGCAGCTCGCGGGCTTCTTGAGCGGACGGCGCGGGCTCGCGACGGAGAGCCGCCTCGAGCACCTCGACGACGTCCTTGTGACGCCCGTGCTCGAGCAGCCGCCGCACCACGTTCTCCCGGTTCGAGAGATCGGCGGGATCGAGCTTGAGGATGCGCAGTCCGACGTCGATGCTCTGCTCGTTCGCGCGCGGCGCCGCGGTCAGGAGCTGCGCGGCGCGGCGCAAGAACGAGAGCTTGCGATCGGGCTCGGCTTCGCGACCGCTCGCGTCCACGTAGTGTTGGGCGAGGCGGGCCGCGCCATCCTCGTGCGAGAGCAGAACCTCGAGCATCGCGAACGCCTCGGCGTGACCCGGCACGATGGCGAGCGCTCGCTCGGCGGCTGCGGCCGCACCCTCGCGATCGCCGAAAATCTCCGCAAAGAAGCGCGCGGCCCGGAGCTGCACGTACGCTTGTTGCTCGGGCAGCATCAGCTTGATGCGCTTGTCACCGAGCACGGTCTCGTACGCGAACGCGAGATCCGAGACCTTGTCATGCGCCACGGCGGCGTCGTGAAGCCGCTGCCAGGGTTCCGTCGGCTGCTCACCCTTGGCGACGGCGCTGACGAGCAGCTCGAGCATTTCGTTCGGCTTCTCGAGCCCGTGGTCGAGCCCCTCCGCGGCTTCCCACAGCTTCAGCGCCAAAACGCTCACTGGCCGCCTACGGGCGTCCGTTTTCGGAGGAATCGAAGACATGGAGTCGTCCGAAGGATCATCACGCTACCAGACATTTTCTTCTCGCGGACAGCGCCGATTCAGCGTCTCTCGACGAGCCTCGATCGAGGCTCCGTTTCGGAGTCGCGCACGTCCATTTGCCTACATGCTGCGCTCGTGACGTGCTCCGAGATCGTTCGCACGTTCGCTGACTCGTCGGCGAAGAGCGCGCGCCGTGATCGCTCGGAGTGCTCGCCAGGAGAATCTCGGACGGATGGCGCGTGCGCGAACACGCTCGACGTCGCGAATGCCCGAGCCTCGGCGCGGAAGCTCGCAGCGGCGCAGGAGCGCGGCGCAGCGCTTATTGAACTTCGAGCAGCGCGAGCGGCCGACCGCCCAGTTCAAGCCCAGCGAACGGCGTCGTCCCTGCGGAGCGCAACGTCTGCATGCTTCAACCGAACTTCTCGGGCCCCGCCCAATCCCCGAGGAGGCGCAGCAATCGCGGCGACAGGCTCGGAAGCAGGCGCTTCATCGCGTGGAGCAGGTGGGCCTCGGGCGCCACCGGAACGATCGCACGGTTGTCGCGTACTGCGTCGAGGATGCTCTGGGCCACGCGCACCGGGTCGTAGTTGCGTTTGCGGTACCAGCTACCGACCCGTTCACGGAGCGCGTCCGGCGCGTCGACGCCGCGCACGCGCATGCGCTCGACGATCGGCGTATTGACGAAACCCGGACAGATAACGCTGACGCCGATTGCGTGACGCGCGAGCTCGTCACGCAGCGCCTCGGAGAGCCCCACGACCGCGTACTTCGTCGTCGAGTACGCGGAAAGCGCCTCGGAAGCGACGAAGCCCGCCGCGGACGCGACGTTCACCACGTGCCCTCCGCGTCCGCGCTCGACCATCGGCGGCAGAAAATAATGGCAGCCGTGGACGACGCCCCAGTAGTTCGTCTCGGTGATCCAGCGCCAATCCTCGAGCGACGTATGCAAGAAGCCGCCGAACACGGCCACTCCCGCGTTGTTGACCAAGAGATCGGCCGGGCCGAGCTCGCGAGTGACCCGCTCGGCGAACGCGCGGACCGCGTCGGAGGATCCGACATCCGCGACCTCGCGCAAGACGCGCGCGGCCCCGAGCTTCACCGCGTCGCCCGCGGTCTGCTCCAGCCGTTCCTCGTCGATGTCACAGAGGGCGAGCGCCGCGCCGCGCTCGGCGCACGCGAGCGCGGTGGCTCGACCGATGCCGCTCGCCGCGCCAGTCAGCACCACCACCTGACCCGCCGTGAGCCCGCGCCCCATCACGCCTCCGCCAGGTAGGCGAGAGCGCGTAGGCTCGGGAGGAAGAAGTAGGCCCCTCCGCGCACGCGCACGAAGCTCGGCAGGCCGACGACGCGCTCGCGAAAGGGCGCGAGCGCTCTGGTAAAGACCCGCGGCTCGGCCGCGCCCGAGAGCTCGACCCCCGCCCGGCCGATCAAGGGATCCCGATCGCAGCTCAAACGCCCGAACTTCGGGTTGTTCACCCAGGTCTGTTGGATGAACTCGAACTGCCGTCGCAGGTTCGCGTTCAGGGCCATGAAGGCGAGCCCCTTCCTCGTCGCCCCGCTCGGAGAGCTCTCGACGTACAGGCGCCCGCGCCGCATGATGCGGTGCCGCGAGGTGCGCTCGAGGGAAATGGCTCCGTCTTCGCCGAGCGAGTCGCGCGGGTTGCTGCGCCGCACGTGCGCGCCCACCGGGCAGCGCAGGCCTCGAGCATCTTCTTCGCGGTAGCCGAAGCGGTTCAGGTCGTCGACCGGGTCCTTGGGACCCGGCGCCACGGCGAGCGATCTGCCGTCCGGCCAGCGCCCCACGATGCGCGCCGCGAACTGCTCGGCGAACGCCGCCGGATCCGGCGCGCCCGCGAGCGCAGCGCGCGCCTCCGCGTACCGCCAGAACGCCTCCACGTCTTGCTCGAGCTTGCGGAATACGAGGTAGGTGCCGTTGTGACCGAAGTCGAGCGCCGAGCCGCCGAGCGTGCGCGGCGGGAGATCGCGCGTGGATCGCTTGGGCGGAACGGTGGGGCTCGAGGGCACGCGGCCGTAGCCGTTCTTGTACCCGAGCAGGATCTCGCCCGCCCGAACGCGCGGGTCGAACGGGTTCTTGTCGTGTTTCACGGGCCCGCCCTTGATGACCGGGTTCGTGATGCCGTCGGCGAAGCCGAAGTGCTCCTTGCCGTCGTCCGGCAGGTACGCGTCGAGGTGCTCCGCCACGATGCCGTACTTCTCGAGCTGTGAGGCGAGCTCGTCGTGACGCTCCGAAAGCTGCTCTTCGCTCTCGCAGTAGAGCATGACGAGCGCGTCGATGCGCGCGGTGCCCGGACCGCCGAGCTCCCACGCCTCGGGCGCGTCTTCGCCGAAATCCCCGAGCGCGATGCTGCGCTCGGGGTGGCTCATCCCCTGGGTGAACTCGCGAGGAAACTCGAACAGCGAGCCCTCACCGAGGCCCAGGCGAGCGAGTCCGCTCGACGTCAACGCCAGATTCAAGCGGGCGGGATCGCGGCGCTCGCTCGCGTCGGCGCTGCTCACGCGGTGCACCGTGCGCGAGAGCCACTCCTTCGGCTCGGCGTCTTCCCCGAAGGTGGCGAAGTAGTAGCGGGCGAAGGGCTGCCGCCGGTAACCGTAGAAGACCAGGCCCTGAATGTCTCCGAGATCCATGGTGCTACACCAGCTGGCAGAAGCGCTCGATCGAGGCTTCGTCGAAATCGCGCGCGAGGATCTCGCGGAGCTCCGCGTTCGAGAGCACGTCGCTCACGCTGAGGGTCGGGTAAGCGGAGTACCAGATCTGCGTCGGCAGCTGGAAGGCGCGCGTCCAGCGCTTGAAGCGCTCCTCGTCCTTCGCGCCGAAGAAGAACTGGAACAAGGTCGCGGGAAACTGGATCGTGTTGGTCCAGATCATGGTGAGCCCTTCGGAGGCGCGATCGATGAAGTCGCCGAGGTACGCCTCCCAGCTGCCGTCGTAGTTGCTGAAGAAGAGCAATCGACCGTCCGGCAGGATCGCCCAGCGCGCGAAATGGATCGTGTCGAGCTCCCCGAGCCGCCCTACCCTGCCCCCGCGATCGGCGAGCTCTTGAGCGACGCGCAGCATGAGCTTCAGCGTCCGCCGCCGGAAGCGGCCGGGCTTGATCGGGACGAGGTGCGTGAGACCATTCTGCTCCAGGCGATCTTCGTGCATGCCGATCGCGTCCAG
>JAEZYO010000536.1 GCA_023419055.1 Pseudomonadota bacterium
CCGCTTCATCGACCCAGCGTCAGATTGGCCGTAACGTCGCCAGCGCCGCCGGCAGCGCAATCATGGCTGATGACGCTGATCGAGCATTTGGCGCGGCTCACCATGCCGCTCATGCACACGACGTTCACGCCAGCCACCGGGTTCTTCTTCCCGACTTGAACTCGGGTCAGTTGACCAGGATCAGTGTGGATCGTGTTCGTGAACACCCGGTGGCGTTCCGCCTTCTTGCGTGCAGCCGATCGCAAGGCTCTTAGTGTCGATTCGAGCATGAAAGTTCATTCACTGTGCGCGCGCTCGGCGTTCGGAATAAACACGCATCACGTGTTGCATTAACTCGCTGATGCGGCTGCTGCGAGTTTCGGTGCGTTCTCTTGGGATGGCGCGTTCGAAAGAAGGCGACCGTCGACGGTTACGCTCATGGACTCGCGTGCGGTGATCGCAACTTCGCGAGCAGTGAAGGGTGGTGGCGTCGCGAGCGCGCCGGCGTCACCCGGGCGCGGCTGTTCGAGACCCCTCATCGTGAGGCACCTCACGACGGTCCACGACCTACGGTCGACTGGGATCCCGTGGCGGGTGCTGCCAGGGTACGGTCCCGGGTCCCGGCCGGGTCGCTTCCCGGTGCTGCCGGAGCTGGGAGCCAGCGAGCCGAACGGACGGATGACGCTCACGCCCCAAAGTCGTCCCCGAGAAGCAGAGCCACAAAAGCAATCAGGCCCGGACGAGCTGTCCGAGCCTGAGTTCTCACGTCGCTCTATGGCGACCCCAGCGGGAATCGAACCCGCGTTACCGGCGTGAGAGGCCGATGTCCTAACCGCTAGACGATGGGGCCTTTGGTTTTGCCCGCCCGGAGGGCGGCTAATTCATAGGGAAGTTTGCTGGGGGACTAGGATTCGAACCTAGATAGCAAGAGCCAGAATCTTGCGTCCTGCCGTTAGACGATCCCCCAAGGAGTCAGCTGACCTTGGTTGGGGTCTTCACCCGCCGCTACGTGCGGCGAGCCCCCGTTCAGGGGGCCGCGTAAGTAGCCTCAAACGTTCGTTCGCGCAAGAGGTTCACGAACGAAAAAGGTGTTCGGCCCGGAAGTGCGGCTCTTTTGGCGGCCGGCCGGTGTACTTGGGGCGTTCGGCTCCGCTCGACCCGCGAGAAACCCCGACCGGGAGACGGGGGAGTCCGCGTTCGGGTTTTGACCCTGGGGTCGGACGCGAGCTAGGGTGGTGGATCGGATGGAACTCCGAGTCATCGGCTGTCACGGCGGGGAGACGCCCAAGCATAGAACCAGCGCCTTCCTGATCGACGATCGCATTGCGCTCGATGCGGGTTCCTTGACGAGCGGCCTCGACCTCAAGTCGCAGTTTCGCCTGAACGCGGTCGTCGTGAGCCACGCGCACATGGACCACACGCGTGACCTCGCGACCATCGCGGACAATCGATGTCAGGTGGGTTGCGAGCCGCTCGTGATCGCGGGCACGAAGGGCACGATCGCGATCCTGAAGAAGCACTTCTTCAACAACCGCCTCTGGCCCGACTTCAGCGTCATCCCGACGCCCAAGAACCCGGCCATCCGTTTCCAGGAGCTCAAGCCGGAGCGCGTCGCGGACGTGGCTGGATACAAGGTGCGCGCCGTGCTCGTGCACCACACGATCGAATCGGCGGGCTTCATCGTGGACGGCGGGGACGCCGCCGTCGCTTACAGCGGCGACACGGGGCCGACCGATCGCTTCTGGGAAGCGCTCGACGAGACCCCGAACCTGAAAGCGGCCCTGGTCGAGGTGAGCTTTCCGAACCGCGAGCAGAAGCTCGCTACCGTGAGCGGTCACCACACGCCGCGCACGCTGCTGAAGGACCTGAAGAAGCTCGCCAAGCCTCAGGACCTGCCGACGTTGCTCTATCACATGAAGCCCGTCTTCCAGAGCGAGCTCGAGCAGGAGTGCGCGAGGCTCAAGGGCGTGAACCTGACCGTGGCTGCGCTCGGCGATCAGTACGTGCTCTGAGGCGAGCTCCAGGCGCGCAATCAGCCTTCGTCCTTGCTGTGGACTCGAGGGTTCGGAACGTCCAGAAACGTTTCGAGGCGATCGTAGACCTTCGGTTCGAGCTCCGAGAAGCGGTCCCACAAGTCGTGGTCCATCTCGTCCGGGGTCTCGATGGGCGTGGCGAAGACGTCTCGAAGCCACGATTCGAATTCGGGAAGAGCGATCTCGTGTGCCGCGGCGATGACAGCGGCCCGCTCCGCTTCGTCAGCGTTGTAGCGAAGGCCTCCAGGCCCGCCGGCAACGGTCTTGAACAGCGCCTGTGAGACGTGTTCCGCGACGACCTCGCGCGGCGACAACGCGTCCCAGCCTTGGGCGATCCGTCGCTCGGTGATCTCAGCGAGCCGCTCCTCGACGAACATGGCGCTTATCGAAGCAGCGAAGCGCCTCGAGAAGCAATGCCGTCCCCCCGTGGCCGGCGCTCCCAGAAAGTTGACATAATGTATCTTATGCGATCTCCAGTTCGCGGGAACGGAGGGGGATTCTGGCGGATCTATGCCCGGCCCCGGTTTCGGCGCTCGGTCGGTGCGCGCTCGGTCGGTGCGCGCTCAATTGGTGCGCGCTCGGTCGGTGCGTGCTCGGTCCGGTGGGTTCGCCGCGGACGCTCCGGTTCGTGAAGCGACGCGCCGCTGCGCTCACCCCAATCGTGAGAGTTGGTCCAGGCAACGCCTACGGGCGTGCAGCCGTCGGATACGTCTCGGGCGTGAGCGCGGCGTACGGCGGCGACACCTTGAGGCTCAGGAGCGTCCCGCCGTTCGTCAGCACGAACGCGCGGTTGCCGGCGGCGGCCGGAGTCATGGCGGAGCCGTCCGCCATGTGGATGCCGTCGATCATCTCGCCGCCGAGCGGCGAAACCAGGAAGACGCCCATCTGGCTCGCGGCGAACAGCAACGCGCCCGCAATCGGTACCGGCGCCGAGACCGCTCCAGACGGCAGCGTCCGCCGCCAAATCTCGCGTCCCGTCTCCGGATCGAGCGCCCAGAGGCCCGTGGTGCCGCTCGAGGCCAGGAGCAGCCGGCGAGCTGGCACGGTCGGACCGCCGTCGCGCGGCGCGTGCGCGGGTTGTTCCCAGCGCACCAGATCGGTCACGCCCGCGAGCCCGTTGTTCGACCAGACCTGAGTCCCGGTCTCGGCGTCGAGCGCGTAGACACCGCCCGCGTAGCTGGCGACGAAGATCACGGGACCTGCCGCGAGCGTGTCGGTCACCGGAGTCGTGTCGACGTCGAGGTACTGCGGCACTTCGCCGAGGACCGCCTCGGCTTCGGCGGCGAGATCGACCGGCGCCCAGCGCTCGGAGCCGTTCAGCGCATCGAACGCGGCCACGGTGCCATCGCTGAAGCCGGTGAAGACCTTGCCCCTGAACACAGTCGCGCCCGCGTAGCCGGCGACTTCCATGCCCATGGCCGGCGTGCGGTGCTGGTACCAGCGGAGCTTGCCGGTGTCGGGCTCGAGGGCGATGACCGTGTCGTTCGCGTTCACCGCGTAAAGTAAGCCGTTTTCAAGGACCGGCCGGCGCGCGACCTCGGCGTTGGTCATGAAACGCCAGATGAGCTTGCCGGTCTTCGCCGCGACCTTGTAGAGCGCCCCGTCGTTCGAGCCGAAGTACACGACGTCTTCGCCCGGGTCGTAGAGCGGCGCGCACTGGACGAACCCGACGGTCTCGAAGCGCCAGAGTACGGTCCCGTCCTCGGCGCGGAGCGCGTAAAGTCCGCGATCGCTCGAGCCCACGAAGACGCGCCGCCCGAGCACGTCGATCTCGGCTTGACCGCGCTCGTACGGCTCGCCGGAAATGCGGGATTCGGAGCGCAGCGGCCGGTTATAGACGACGCCGAGCGCACCGTTCGGCCGCTCGACGAAGTTCGGCATCTCCGGGTGCGCTCCCGTCTTTGCGCCGCAGCCGACGCCGATGAACGAGGCCGCGAGCGTCAGCGCGACCGACCAAGAGCGGAGCAAGCTCATGGTGCGCCCGAGCCCTCGGCGGGTGCCGGACCCGGTGCGGGGGCAGCCGGAGCGGGTGCGGGAGCAGCCGGGGGCGCTTCCGGGGCCGGAGCAGCGGGCGCCTGACCCTGCGGCGCCGGAGCCGGCTTCTTCGCAGGAGCCGGGGCCTTCTTGGGTTCGGCGGCTTTTTCGGGCGCCTTCTCGACCGCGGGAGGTTCGGCGGGCCCCGGAGCTTCAGCGGGCGGTGCCTCGCCGGCGGGCGCCTCGGGCACGCCCTCGACAGGCGCGCCTTCTCCACCTGGAGCACCCGGTCCAGTCAGACCTTTCAGGAGCTCCTGCAGTCTCTCGGGCGTCATCTTTCCGTTCGCCGATTCTCCGCGGAGCCTTTGCAGCATCGCGGGATCGATCCCCGAGGGCATGGCCATGCTCGCCGCCGCGCTCGGATCGATGATCGAGAGCAGATCGCGCACGCTCGCTTCCAGGTAGCCCGGCGGCATGCCGGGAACACGAGGCTTGTCCTTGGCCTTGTCCTCGAGCTTCTTCCGGGCGGTCGTGACGAGCTCCTTGGCCTTCTCCACGTCGCCTTTGGCGTAGCTCACGCGCGCCTGGTGATAGATGCCGAGCACGCCGAAGCCCGCGATCCCGCTGTTCTCGAGCTCGCGGAAGCTCTTCAACGCGGCGTCCGTATTGCCGAGCGCTTCTTGAGAGAGACCGACGCCTTCGATGCCACGGCCGCGAACGTCGTTGTCGCGCTTGGCGAGGTCCGAGTCGCGGACGGCTTCGTACGCGGCGAGAGCCTCCTTGTACTTGCCCTGATCGAACAGAATGCCTGCTTCGCCGAGCTTCGCGAAGCTACCGAGCGAGGTCGAGGCCGCGGCGTTGTACGCGGCGGCTGCCGCCTTGAGGCGCTCCTCCTCCGTCGCGAAATGCGGCCTGTCGTCGGTGAGCCCGGTGTAGCGATCGGGCTCGGTGTTCTGCTCGCCCACGCTTCCGGCTTCGGCGTCCACGGCCGCGATGAGCTTGTCCGAGGTCTCACCGATGGTGCGCTCGTGACGCACGCTGTAGATCTTGTAGCCGATACCTCCGGCGACACCGAGCACGACGACCCACTGGATGACGCTGAAGTTCTTCTTCAGCCAGAGGCCGAGGTTGTGCGTGCCTCGCGCGAGCGCGTCGTCCACCATCTCGCCGGCGTCGAGGTTGCGCGCTGGAGCCGCGCGACGGCGTTCGTCATCGCGCTTCGAGCGGCGGCGTGCGGCGGCCTCCTCACGGATCCGCTGGTTGCGATCCTTGGCGCTCTCGCCGTTCCTTACCTTCTTGGCCTTCGGCGCCTTTTCCGCCGGCTTCTCCGGGTTCTCGTCGGACACGGCGCGGTCTATACCACAGGGCCGGAGCTCGGCGTCCAGCAGAGCCGAGGGCTCTCGAAATGACTCGGCCCTGGGCCGAACGCTCGCCCTTCCCTGGCCTGCCGGACCTAGGGCCTTTCGCTCATGGGGCCGCTCGGTGAGCCGGCCTTCCAGGGTGCCGGCGGAGGCGGCGGAAGCTCGTCCGAGAGCGGGACCACGACGAACCCTTCGATTTCGGCATCCCGCCCGCCGTAGACGATGAAGCTCGTGCTCAGGCCGGGGCGCACGCCCCAGCTCGAAGGTAGGGTGACTGCCAGCTCGCTCGCTTCCTTGCCGGGCGGGACCTTCACGCGCACGGCGTGCTCGTCGTCGAGCGCCGGCAACCCGCGCTGCTTCTTCAGCGCCCCGTTTTTGTCGTACTGCACGAGGTGCGAGGCCGAGCCGAAGATCACCTCCGCGGGAGCGTCGCCGCGCGCGCGGGCGCGCAGAATGACCCGGGTACCCTTCCCGTTGCCGCCGGACGGGACGACGACCGGGATGGCCACGCCGAGCGCGCTCTGCTGTACCAGGCGGCGAAGATCGCTCGACTTGGGGCCCCCCACGTGATGAACGATGCCCGATTCGAGCGCCGCGCCGACGCCGCCCTGGAGCGGATCGGGCACGCCCAGGAAGCGAACCAGGGGTTGGGCCAGCTCTTCTTTCGCAGAGAGGTCGACGAGCGCCTCGACGATCGCCTGACGGGAGCTCTGTGAGCGCTCGTCCTTCAACGCCTGAACCAGAGGACCTCGAGCTGCCTCGTCGCCGATGCGCGAAAGCGCCTGGGCCACGTAGGGGCGCAGGCGAACGTCCGACAGCGACTTGAGGAGGGGCCAGACCGCGTCCTTCGTCCGCAGCGTGCCGAACGCCGCGAGGAGCTGCCGGGAGCGCTCGAAATCGCGGCTCTCCGGGTCCAGCCACCAGGCCACGAGCTCAGCCTCCCCGCGCTTGTCGTTGCCCTCCGCGAGCGCGAGCGCCGCCACTCGCCGCCAGGAGCGCTCCTTCTCGTGCACGAGCTCGCTCGCGAGCGGCGCGCCTTCACCCAGTCGGGTGAGCGCCAGGGCGGACCAACGCTTGACCGCCTCGTCTTCGTCGCGACGCAGGGCGAGCCGCAAGGCCGGCGCCGTCTCCGGGCGCTTGATCTCGAACAACAGCTCGGCGGCCTTGCGT
>JAEZYO010000936.1 GCA_023419055.1 Pseudomonadota bacterium
CTCGGCTCGCTCTCCGTCGAGCTTCACGAGCTCCGAGAGCCGAGCGGCGAGGCGCCGGCGCTCCACCCTGAGCAGCGAGAGCGAGCGGTCCCCGCGCTCCGGCTTCGAAGGTCCGCGCGCGGCCGGCGTCGGCTGCGGGGCGACCAGGAGCTCCGGGTGTCGCGCGACGAAGGCCGAAAGCTCTTCGGCAGCGCGCGCGCGCGCCTCGCTCGGGCTCACTCCGAACAAGCCGGGCAGCTGTTCGAGCGCTCGGCGGGACATCAGATCGGCGAGGCGCTGCGCTCGATCGGGGCTCGAGTCCGTGTACGAGACCACGATATTGCGCCCGTTCAGGGTCTCGATCTCGAGCGAGGAGCGCACGCGCCGCGCGGCGGCGAGCGGCGAGAGATCGGCGGCGTCGTCTCCGAGCTCACCGGTCAGCTCCCGTAAGGTCAGAGGCTCGAGCAGCGCGCGTTCGAGGCCGAGCGCGAGCGTGACGTCGTCGTGTTGCCGCGCCTTGCCTGCTTCCTCGCAGCCGTCGCAGACCAAGAGCGCGCTCGAGCGATAGCTCGCCGGCGCGAGGTAGGCGTAGCCCGCGAACGCGGCGAACACCGTGCCGGAGGCGAGTAGACCGGTTGCCAGGCGTGCGTTCCGCTTCATGCCTTCTCCTCGCGGCTCTTGAGCGCCATCTTCGTCCACTCGATCATCTCCCGGACGTCCACGGCTCGCGTCGCGAGCACGAAGCCGACGTAGAAGGCGCCCGAGAGGACGAGCCGAATCGGGCCGAGGTGATCGCTCAGGAAAGAGTCGAGCAGCACCGTCGCCGCGACCGCGGCGGACGTCTTGCCCAGCATCCCGAGCAGGCGCTGATCGAGCATCCGGCGACCCATCATGAACAACATCGGGGTGAGCACGCAGATCTCGGTGCCGAGCGTGGCGAGCGCGCAGGCGGCGCCGCCACCGCCCGGCCCGAACCAGCGCAGGCCCGGGCCGATGAAGAGCAAGTTCAGCACGGGGCTCACGACGATGCCGGTCGCGAAGATCGCCGTGAGCGTCCAGGTGCGGTTCAGCATCGCGAGCGCGCACCAGTAGAGGACGCTCACGTACATGGCCACGAACACGGGAGCCAGGATCGCGAGCGCCTTGGACGCGGGCGCGAAGGCGTCGCCGAAGAGCAGCGTGACCCAGAGGTGCGAGCCGAGCGCCATCATCAGCGCCACGGGAATGGTCAGAGTGAGGATGAGCTCGAGCGCGCGGCGCACCATCGAGCACAGCTCTTCCTCGCCCACCGCCGCGGCGCGAGCGAAGAGCGGCATCATGACCCAGCTTATCAACGGGGTGAGCAGCAGGGTGAGACCGGCCAAGCTCGTGGCGGAGCCGTACCAACCCACCTCGCGGTCGCTCGCCTTCACCGCCAGGATCGTCATGTCGATCTTGTTGTAGATGGTGGTCGAGATGGTGGAGACGTAGAAGGGCGCGGCCTTCACGATCACCGACCAGGTCACGCGCGGCTCGACGCGGAACTCGAGGTTCAGGTGCTTGCGCGCGAGCACCGCGAGGGCCGTCGATTTGACGCCTTCGGAGAGCGCCAGCGCCACACCGAACGCCCAGAGACCGAGGTTCATCGCGACCGCGGCGGCCACGCCCGCCCCCCAGATGAGCTTGGTGACGACGGTCAGCACCGACATCTCGTTGACCGTGCCGCGGGCGTGCAGGAGGCCGGCGGAGGTGGTGCTGCCGATCACGAAAAGCTGCGCGATGCCGTAGATGCGCACCAGGGCGCGCACGTCCTCGGGCCGGTTCGTCGCGGCGAGGACGCCTTCCATGCCCGCGAACACGAGCACGGCGAGCAACATGCGCAAGAGCACGACGCCGCCGATGAACTCGCTCGCGTGATCGGGGCGGACCGAGACCTCCTTGCGCACGTAGGTGTCGAGACCGAGCCCCAGGAACACGAAGGCGGCCGTGGTGAAGGCGTCGGCGAAGCTCAGGACGCCGAAGCGCTCTGGACCCAGGAAGCGCGGCAGGTAGAGCCGCACGATGATGCCGATGCCCCAGGTGATGGTGAGCGATCCGCCGAGCTTGGCCGCGTTGCGGAGCGCGAGCCCGACCTCGCGCTTGCGCCAGTGAGCGTCGTCTTGCTCGCCGGCAGGCTCCTCGACCCCGACGTCGCGGAGCGTCATTCAGGGCTCCGGCTCGCGAGCTCGGGTGCTGCCTTCGCGCTCTGCGCGATGCCCGCCGCCGAGAGGCTCGGTACGCGTGCGCGCTCGCGTCGCGCGCCCTTGGCGCGGTAGTCGAACAGCTTCTTCAGCGCGAGGAAGCGCACCTCGAAGAGCTCGTAGCTCGCGATCGAGATCAGGAAGGACAGCCCGACGCCCAGCGTGACGTAGGAGGCGGTCGCGAAGGCGTGCGAGCCGCTCATGGTGTGGAGGCGGGCGAACACGTGGTGCTGTTCGAACCCGAAAGCGACGAGCCCGTGGAAGACGTAGAGCCCGTAGCTGTACTTCCCCAGGGTGCCGAGGGCGCGGCGGCGAAACAGCCACTTGATCGGGGAAAATCCCGCGTCGCTCGAGGCGTTCAGGATCAGCACGGCGAAGAAGAGAGCCAAAACCGTGCCGCGCAACTCGAGCACCACCACGTCGAGCGCCGGCGCGAGCAGGTGCAGCGCGGAGAGCGCGATCACCGCGAGCGCGGTGGCCGGCAACCAACGCCGGCTGCGCGCCGCCCAGATGCTCGCTCCGCCCGGACCGCGGATCGCGAGCGCGAAGAGCGCTCCCAGGCACAACGTGTCGAGGCGGCACGGCGTGAGCACCTGAGGCGCGAGCGCCGTCACGTCGGCCGCGACCATCCCGACGCGGAGCCCGAGCGCGAGCAGCGCGAGCGCGATGCACGCGCGCATGGCGGCGGCGCGCGAGAAGAAGCCGATCAAGAACGGCCAGAACAGGTAGAAATGCTCCTCGATCGCGAGCGACCAGAAGTGGCTGACGTACGGGATCGAGAAGTCGCCCGTCTGGGCGATGTGCACGTTCGTGAGGTAGGTCACGAGCCAGCGGCCGGCGTCGCGCGTCTCGAGTAGAGCGGGGTCGAGCTCGGCGGCGAGCGAGCGGGGTATCGCCAGGAGGAGCAAGAACAGCACGCCGTAGTAGAGCGGAAAGATCCGCAGCGTGCGGCGCATGTAGAAGTTCTTGAAATATCCCTCACTGCCCTTCGCGTCGTACAAGATCCCCGTGATCAAGAAGCCGGAGAGCACGAAGAAGAGGTCCACTCCCCACAAGCCGTAGCCGGAGGCCTTGGACGCGACGCGTTCGAAGAAGTTCTGCGCTTCCAGCGGGTAGACGAAGTGCAGGGCCATCACCAACGCGATCGCCAACCCGCGCACGCCGTCGAGCTCGGGGAGGTGACGCGGTTGCGACGGTGCCTGATTCTCGTGAGCGTGTTCGGACAATGAGGGTCACGGTGTGGTTCGGTGAGAGGCACGTCAAGTGCGCGTAGTGGGTGGATTTCCCCGCGCGGGTGCGTACTCACAGCACGGTTCTTGGCATCGGCCGTGCACGGATTCCGGCACCATGCACAAGCTGCTCTTGATGTCGGTGCTGCTCGCGACGGCGCTCGTCCCGCTGTTCGCGGCGCGGGGCTCGACTCCCGAGCGCGGACTGCGCCGCACCGTGATCGGTGTTTGCACCTTCAACTTCGTCTACTTGCTGGCGGTCACGATCATCTATCCGCGCATCTGCTGGTAGCCGTCGGCCCCGACCCGGACACCACCCATGAGCTACAGAAGGCAGTACCCACACGACAACGCGCCCGAGGACGGCGACGCCGGAAGCGTGATCAACTACCGCGCCCTCCGCAACTGGGTGGTGTTCGCGGCGCGCTCCGTCGGACGGCACCGCCGCCTCGTCCTGGGTGCGGCCGCAGCAACACTGCTGCTCTCGCTGATAGCAGTGCTCGTCTTGCCCAAGCAGTATCACGTGTCCACGACGCTGCTCGCGCAGAAGAATTTCGTGCTCGCCTTGCCGGGTGAGGAACACAACGGTCGATCGCCGACCAGCGCCGCGGTGGAGACCATCCTGCGACGTGACAATCTCGAAGCGATCGTCCGCGAGACCAACCTGGTCGAGGAATTTTCCCAGCGGCGCGCGCCGATCCTGAAGCTGAAGGATCTGCTGACCTCGCCGTTCCGGAAGTCGATGACCGAGGCCGAACGCGTCGACGGCTTCGTGAAGTACCTGCAGAAGCAGCTCAAGGTGTTCACGGACGACGGCACGGGTACGGTCACGATCGAGATCTTTTGGCCCGACCCGCAGATGGCCTATCGCCTGGTGGACGCGGCCAAGCGTGGCTTCTTGGAAGCGCGCCACGTGCAGGAGACCTCGACCATCGCCGAGCAGGCATCCATCCTCGAGGGGCACGCGGCGGAGCTCACCCACGACATCGATCTCGCCGTCGCCGACATCCAGGCGCTTCGCAGCAAGAAGCGGCTCGACAAGGACTCTCCGCCGGCGCCGTCCAAGCCCCAGGAGGGCGAGGCTCCGCCGCGGCGCGCGATCGCGCGGGCCCCGGCGCCGCTGGCCCAGGCGCCCGCGCCCGTCGACGAGGGCGTGCTGCGGCGCCGCTCCGAGCTCTCGGTGATGATCGAGGCAAAGCGCCGCGCCGTGACCGAGCTCGAGGAATTTCGCCGCAAGCGCATCGCGGAGCTGCAGAGCGAGCTCGAGAGCCGGCGCGCGTCGTACACCGAGGTTCACCCGGCGATCGTGGACCTGAAGCACGCCATCCAGGCCGCCTCCAAAGAGTCACCCCAAGTGAGCAAGCTCCGCGGCGACCTGAAGCAGCTCGAGGGTGAGTTCGCGTCGCTCGGCGGCGGCAAGGCCGAGCCCGACGTGCCGACGCCGCGCGTCGGATCGGGCGGCACCTGGACGTCCACCGGCGCCGCTCGTCACAAGCTGTCCGGCGACGTGATTCGCATCGAACAAGGCTCCGCCGAGGAGCGCGACCCCGAGATCGAGTACGCGCGCTCGAAGCTCAAGTTCTCGATTACGGCGTACCAGGCGCTCGAGGAGAAGATTCAGCGAGCTCGTATCGATCTCGACACCGCCGAGGCGGCCTTCAAATACCGCTACACGGTCGTCGCGCCGCCGGAGGTTCCACGCGGCCCGATCTCACCGAAGGTCCCCTTGGTGCTGATCGCGGCGGCGGTTTGCGGCTTGCTGGTCGGCTTGCTCGGCGCGCTCGCGCTGGATCTCCGTCGAGGCATCTTCCAAGAGTCTTGGCAGGTCGAGCAGTTTCTCACGCTGCCGGTGCTCGGGAGCGTGGAAGCTTCGCGGCCGCGAGCGTGAGGGGAGAGGTGGCGGACTCCGTCCGATTCACGCTGGAGCGCCCCGAGCCGAGCTCGCCCCGGCGGCTCGCGGCGTTGCTGCTGGCTCTGGTCGGGGCCTCCGCGGCGGCGGCCGTCGCGTTCAACGGAAACGTGGTGCTCGCGGCGCTCCCCATCCTCGGGTTCTTGCTGCTCTACACGCTGTTCAAGCTGCCGCTCCGCGCGCCGCTGATGGTGATGACCTTCATCGGCCTGACCTTCGAGAACCCGGGCGACGTGCCGGCGGTGGATCTCTGGCGCTCGCCCCTCTATCCGCTCGGCAAGCTCCTGCTCTCGCAGCTCAAACACAGCCTCGGGGTCGGGGCGCTCGTCATGACCGGGTTCGACCTCTTGCTGTTTCTGCTCGCTTGCATCTACGTCTACCGGCGTTCGGTCGGCTCTACCATCGACGTCGGCGGCAGGGTGCCGCTCCCGAAGCCGCTCACCGCGGCTGCGTTCGTGATGGTGCTCGCGGCGTTCGCCTTCTGGGGCTGGGGGCTCGTGCGCGGCGGATCCTCGCGCTTCGCCCTGTGGCAGGTGCACCACGTCGTCTACCTGCCGATCATGTTCTTGTTCATGGC